>PPDG01000345.1 GCA_002899795.1 Desulfobacteraceae bacterium
GATTGCGGATTTGAGATTGCACAACAAGACCGAGTAACAAAAAGTAGAGGGTGGAAGTTAATACTGGATTCTTGTCTTACTCAAATGACCAGTTTGCATCAGCCATCTTTCAATCTAAAATCTAAAATCTTGAAGTGGTCGCTGCAGGCGATCTATGAAACATTCGGGCTAGGAGGCGAATTCAGAAAGGAGCTGATATGAGGATGGGTATCTTAAGAATCGGCCGTTTTAAGCCATATGAGAGCGGCCTTATTTTAGGAATTACAGTGCTGGCATTCTTGCTTATGCTAATGGTCCAGACAGCCGTTGGGGCCGAGGAGGGGGTAAAACCCTACCCAAACGCACCGATTTCCTTTACCGAACTTGTTGACCAAGTTGCAAATGAGGTAGTCAACATTTCTACCACCACAGTCATCAAGAGAGGCCCCGGGCCAAGTCAATTCGGGCCGCATAAACAATTTAGGGACTTTTTTGGCGATGATTTTTTTGAGCGCTTTTTTGGACAGATGCCCAAGGAGCGGAGACAGCGAAGCTTGGGTTCTGGCGTTGTAATCGATCCCAAGAAAGGCTATATCCTCACCAACAACCACGTAGTAGCCAATGCCGAAGAGATTAACGTCCGACTGGTTGATGGCAAAGAATACAAAGCTGAAGTGGTGGGGAGGGACCCGAAGACAGATCTCGCTCTGATCAAAACGAAAAAATCTCTGGATGTTAAGAGTGGGGCTCCACTGGGGGACTCGGACACAGTTAAGGTCGGGGAATGGGTCATGGCCATCGGCAACCCATTCGGCCTGGAACGAACAGTCACAGTGGGGATTCTGAGCGCCAAGGGCAGGGTGATTGGGGCCGGACCGTATGACGATTTCCTCCAGACTGATGCTGCCATTAATCCTGGGAACAGCGGTGGCCCTCTTTTCAATATGAAGGGTGAGGTTATAGGAATCAATACAGCAATAGTAGCCACGGGTCAGGGCATTGGTTTCGCCATACCCATTAATATTGCGAAAGAGTTGTTGCCGCAATTGGAAAAGGGGAAGGTCATTCGAGGTTGGTTGGGAGTGAGTATCCAGGAGGTAACAGAGGACATTGCCAAATCTTTCAAACTCGAAAAAGCCGAGGGTGCACTGGTGGCTGAAGTCATCGAAGATTCTCCCGCCGAAAAGAGCGGACTGGAGCGTGGCGATATCGTCATCAGTTTTGACGGAAAAAATGTTGCTTCACCAAATGAACTGCAAAGGGCTGTTGCCAACACTCCTCCGAACAAACGGGTCAAGGCGGAGGTCATGAGAGATGGCAAGACCAGAACGTTGACCGTAAAAGTGGGGGCAATGCCGGATGAGATCCCCGAGACAGCAAAAGCCGTTACCACTGGTCTCGGCCTTACCGTGCAGACCTTGACACCGGAACTGGCAGAGCAATTTGACTGGCCCCGGGACGAGAAGGGTGTGCTAATTACCGACGTTGAGTCGGGTAGCGCTGGCGCTGAGGCCGGCTTGCGACGTGGGGATCTCGTCAAAGAGATAAACCTACAAGTTGTGGAAGATACGAAACAGTATAAGCGACTGGTCGGAAAAGCCAAAGCAGGCGAGTCCTTGCTGCTCTTCGTTAAACGTGGAAGCAGGACGTTTTATATAACCTTGACTCTGGAATCCGAGTAAAATCGGCCTGACTAGATGGTTAACAACTTCGGGGGCGAGGATAATCCTCGCCCCCGAAGACTTTTCACGAAAACCGAAAGATTCCCACCTGTCGACCGAAATAATCATCCAGGTTTTGGCTAATTGAAATTGCTGCCCTTGACCTTCAGGAAATGATGATTAAATTATTACACAAGAAAGTTTAATTAGATAAAATAATTGGAGAAGGAGGAAAAGAAAATGTTTGAGATGGTACCGTGGAGACGATACAGAACACCACTTGCCCAGCCAAGAAAGGATCTCTTTAACTGGTTTTTAGAGGATTGTGACCTCCCAGGTTTCGGTACAGATGAAAGAGAGTGGGTGCCGGCCTTTGATGTCTCTGAAACCGAAGGTGAGATTATTGTAAAGGCTGAACTTTCCGGAATGAAGGTCGAAGACATTGATATCACCCTCACCGATGGTTTGCTTACCGTCAAAGGCGAGCGGAAGATGGAGAATGAGGACAAACGGGAAAACTACCATCGGATTGAACGGCGGTTCGGATCTTTTTCCAGAAGCTTGAACTTGGGACTGAAGGTCAAAGCCGACTCCATTGACGCCGGCTACAAGGACGGGATACTTACCGTTATCTTGCCAAAGGCTGAGGAAAACAAGCCCAAGAAGATTGAGGTAAAACACTAATCACTTTTAGATGCTAGGCAGTTTAATCTGGCAAAAGGGCGGGGATAGAGCGTGTCCACTATAGGAGGTGAGACGCCGGCCCCGCCAATTTTTTGATCAGTCGGTATCATTGACGAAATGGTAAATTGGACACCGTTTTCTCATATATCCGGGTAATGTTTTCATCCCCACTTGAACAGTAGGATTGGAATTATTATCTTTTTCAGCACCCGGGTTTCCTTTAATTAGTGTCCATCCGGGATCTCCTCCATGTCATTCTGAGCGAAGCGAAGAATCTCTGCGGCCCCAGTAACTATGAGATTCTTCGTCGTCCGCCGTCGGCGGGACTCCTCAGAATGACACCCATAAACGCGGTTTCCGGATGGAAACTAATTAATAGATTCGATTCAGGAAGATTTATGTCAGAAACTATCATTGTCTTCATCATAGCGGGAATCGCGCTGGCGTTGTCGGTCCGGTGGTTTTATCGGACCGTTGCCGGCAAATCCGAAGGCTGCGGTTGTGGAGAGAACTCCTGTCCAAGTATCTCATCGTGTGACACTAGCAACAGTTCAGATTGCTGTGAGAAAATCTGATTCATGCCTACGAGGCCTGTTTGTGCAACAAAAACCACTCAATCTCGCTGATTGACACCTGGTTTTCGGCCAATCCCAGAGTTTTGCCGTCAATGCCCAAGCTGAGTCCGAGAAGCTGCGGGTAGAGAATTGAGGGCAGCTTGGCCCCAATTCCCCTTTGGGAGAGCAATATTTTCTGAACAATATCGAACTGGATCTGACAGTAGGAGCAGGCAACGCAGAGATAGTCGGCACCGGATTGCTTGGCATCCCTGAGTTTATTTTCGGTCAAGTCCAAAGAGAGTTCATTATTTATTCCCCACAAAGGCGAGCCACAGCACTCCAATTTTGTCGACCAGTCGATGCTCTTGGCTCCGGTCACCTCCACAAGTTCGTCGAACTTAGAAGGAGAGTACGGTTTGTCAAACTGGGCAACTTTGCTTGGCCTTAATATGCGACAGCCATAGTGAGTGGCAATCTTAAGGCCGTCGAAAGTCTGCACTACCTTTTCTTTTATGGCTTCAATGCCTATGTCTTCGTAGAGAACCTGTAGGATGTGTCTCGCTTTAATATCTCCCTCGTATCTCAACCCCTCTTTCGCCAGAGTGGTATTGACGTCATTCCTTATGGAAGCGTCTTCCTTCATCAGATTGTCCACATATTTCATGGTTCCGTAGCAGCAGTTGCATACCGTGAGTAAGTCCAGATTCTCTTTTTCGGAAAGGGCAAGATTCCTGGCGGTGGCAAGGACGTGAGCCTTAAAACTTATGTTTCTCAACGGGTACCCACAACAACCAAGTTCAGGAACATCCAACAGTCCTATGCCTAGTTTCTCCATGACTGCATTGGTAGACCACTCGTACTGTTTTAGTACTATGGGGGTAGTGCAGCAACGCAATAATACAAAATTCATGATTTCACCTGGTTCATTATCTTTCTATCTGTTTAACTAGCTTTTTTCGTGCTTGAGTGATGGCCATGTTTTTCAATTCATACAATACATCAGCAACTCGCACACTCTGAGGGCAATGCTCTTGGCACTGATAACAGCCGAGGCAATCCCAGAGCATCTTTGAACTAAAGATAAGATCCCAGAGTCCCATACCGGCAGCGTGCATGATTTGATGCGGAAGCATGCCCACGAATTCTATGGGGTTTGGGTAGTTGCGAACCACAGGACATGCATTTGTGCAGGTTACACAGCTAAAACATTGCGAGAAGGTTTTGGCCTGCACTGATGTATGCAGGGTGCTCGACCAGCCGTTGGCGCTCGGCACTAAAGGTGCAGTGCGATCCTGCATCTCTAGTGGTATGCCCGTGGGATAGATGGTTTCCAGTGCTAAATTTATGGGATCAGGGTAATAATTTAGCTCTAATGATTCCTTCATCAAGCCACGGTAGAGGGAGAGGGGAGAAAGAACCAGAAACTCTGGCTCGCCTTTCTCCAATAAAGTCTCCCGCACATTGAACCACAGTTCCTGCAGATTTATCCCAGCAGGGCAAACCACAGTGCAGCGAAAGCAGTTGGTACAGAGATGCAGCCCTTCTTGTATGTTCCTTATCTCCTCACCGTTGAGCTTTTTGCCTGCCACCAGTGCCTTGACTGATGGTATCTTTTCAGAAGGAAGAATGTTGGCATTGTGCATTGCTTCGAAGACCACGCCAACCCTGCACTGCACACTGCAGGTCCCGCAGTGCATGCAGGCATCCAACTCCAGAAGCTGTCTGGTGGCTATATTGGCAGGGTCTGATCTTCCTTTTTCCATAACCGAATTCGCCAGCAGACTCAGTGGCGTAGTAAAGATGTGGAACATCTTGCTGAAAGGAAGGTAGGCAAGGCCTATGAAGCAGGCCAGGAAATGTATATACCAGAGAATAGAGGAAGCATTTGCTCTGTCCAGTAGTAAGGCTGCCGGCTTGGTGATTTTTGCCAGCGTATAACCGGTGAATCCCCATTGAGGGCGGGAGTGGCACTCAACGCAACTCATCTCATGTGCTTCTTGGCCCGCCTCCAAGGTTTCAGCATCAAAGGGCGCTTTGACCTCAGGTGAAACCACCCCGTATTTCGCCACCCAGTATGCCTCCAGGGTTCTCAGTTCTTCCTCATCGGCCTGGATTGTGTACTCCTCCACCATGTCCTGAAACTTAGAGTAGGAGGTTATTTTGGTACCCTCCAGGAGAAAACCGGAGATCATAATAATTGCCAGAATGATTATGGCGTAAACATCCATGGGGCTGGTTCTAAGACGGGCCACTCTCAGAATGAATCGTCGATAGATGGCAATACCTATTCCTACAATTATCAGAATTCCAAAGAGATTGCGCAGAAACAAAAACGGGTTGACTGTTGGATAGTAGTTTGGAAAGAGGGCAGAAGTGACTATCTTGTCGAGGCCATGCATGAGCAGGAGCAGTGTGAAGCCGTAATACATACACATATGCATGGCCCATTTGAGGAAATCCTGTTGCAGCACTTTGATCTGCAGGAGTACATCAAGAACGAAGACTTTAAGCAAGGTGAGGATTCTTGGGCTGAATAGTGTCAGGGTGAGACCTTTGACGAATGCAAGGACTCTTTGAGGGGGAGGAACGTCTCTGGCGTCGACCCCAACGGTATATCGAAACCAGGTCGAGACTTTGTAGATCAGGCCGAGGCCGAAAATGGCCAAAGATATGTACAGGGTAATGGTAAAAAACATAAGTTTATGTTGCCTTCCTGTTAACCGCCGGTTGCAGCAGCCAACATTTTCTTTTCCCAACCCTGGCAATGAAAAGAATTATCTAACCAATTACCACAACGATAGTATAACTTATGTCATACGTGAAAAGTAGGTATTAGCAGAGAAATCCCTTCGCGCCATGGTGTAGACAATCATAGCGGACTTCCCGGCAACTATCCTCTGTATGGGGTGTGAATTGTGTTGATAGTTACAGTGGGCTACTGGTCGAGCGGCTATGGATCCGAACGTACAGCTGAGAAAGTGCAATAGCCAAAGGTCGCACCAAGGCCTCAACGACGGGTTCAGACCCCAGATCAAAGCTCTCTCTAAAATACGTCTTATTGGCAGCGATTAAGAAGAATGTTCCTGCAAATCAAAAACTTCCGACGCTTCGAAAGTATCGTGAAGTTCTCTCATGTGAGCGAAGAAGCAAGTTGTAACTAGTGGCTACTCTCTTGCTGATTATCTCCGCCAGGCTTCTAAAAAATATGAGACCGCTGGCAGGATTTTTTTGGAATATCCTATTCAGCTTTTCACTTTGAATCCTGATCAGCTTTGTTGGAGAGGAGCATACCGCCGATGCCGTGTAGACATGCTGGTTAACCAAACTGGACCAACCGAAAGCCTCCCCCGGGCTCTTTACCACATAGGTCACGTGGCCGTTGTCTCCGATGGTCAATTCAATACTTCCTTCTCTAAGGATGTATAAGTTATGGGCAGATGAACCTCTTTCAAACAGAACAGTACCCTCAGCGCAAGACTCCTTAACCATGATTTTGTCGATTTCTTTTAGGGTTTCCTGATCCATCCCTCTAAAAAGCACCGATTTCTGAATGAACATAGTTACTCCTTTCTACAAAGGCTAGAAGATTAAGAAAGCAATTTTCATTTGGCTTGAGAAAAGCCTCATGAGATTTAAAATGCTGAGCCTATTTGGAGAGAGCAATGCAGGAGGAAGACCGCGTCTTCTACCGTTGCTGCCTCTGAACACCAGATTTTAGGGCTAACTTCTCTTCGCAGCAGTCGGGACACCAGTGAAACGTCTTGTCAACCCAGTTGCCGCAAGAACAGATCCATTGGTCCTTGAGTGTTTCTACCAACATGATTTCATCTCCTCTGAGCCTGAAGATTTTAAACAATATGTTGTATTACTGAAATGAGCTCGTCCATCCAGAAACACCGTGTCTGTATGTCTACATTTTTGTTCAACAGCATTGATACCACAATGTGGTAGTAATTGCAACTAAAAAAAGTAGGGATTCGCCCTTACTCTTGTTAAAAGGTGGGAGCCGGAAGATTCTCCATGGCGAAGCGAGGAAACCCTTCACATTCCACCACAATGTGGTATGATGGGTGTAACCC
>PPDG01000552.1 GCA_002899795.1 Desulfobacteraceae bacterium
AAGAGATTAAGGGATTGAGGGATTGAGGGATTCAGGAATTCTGACCCTTTTGGACTTTTGTAACGCTATGCGCTTTGCGCTAAGCGTTTTGCGAATCAGGTAGTGGAGGTTGTGATGGCAAAAACCTATCGAATTGGCGTGATTCCGGGCGACGGCACCGGTCCTGAGGTGGTAGCTGAAGGCCTCAAGGCCCTTGCAGCCGTTGCTGAACGTAATGGCTTCTCCTACGAATTGGTTTTCTATGACATTGGTGGAGACCGCTATCTGAAAACTGGTGAAACCCTGCCTGATTCAGTTCTCCATGAGCTGCAAACAGTGCACGCCATTTACTTGGGTGCCATCGGTCACCCTGAGGTTCAGCCCGGGATTCTGGAGCAGGGTATTTTGTTGACAATTCGGTTTGCCTTGGACCAGTATATAAATCTACGCCCGGTCGTCCTCTATCCAGGTGTCTGGACACCGCTGCGGGATAAGAATCCTGAAGACATCGATTGCGTGGTGGTTAGAGAGAATACCGAAGGTCTCTATGTTGGCAGTGGTGGTTTTTTGAGAAAGGGTACTCCGGATGAGGTTGCCATTCAGGAATCGGTGAATACGCGTAAAGGCGTGGAGCGCTGTGTCCGCTATGCTTTTGAGCTTTGCCAGCGCCAGGGACGTCAGAAGGTAACGCTTTGTGGTAAGACCAACGTACTGACGTACGCCTTCGACCTGTGGGAGCGGACCTTCCATGAAGTAGCCCAGGAATACAAGGATATCGAAACGGATTATGCCCATGTGGATGCCATTTGTATGTGGATGGTGAAAAATCCAGAATGGTTCGACGTAATTGTGACCGACAATATGTTCGGTGACATTATCACCGATCTGGGGGCAATGATTCAGGGTGGTATGGGCATAGCAGCCGGGGGCAACATAAACCCACACGGTGTGTCCATGTTCGAGCCCATTGGAGGTTCTGCCCCTAAATACACCGGGAAGAGTGTAATCAATCCTCTGGCAGCCGTTGCTGCCTTGGCCATGCTCCTGGATAATCTGGGCGAAGAAGATGCTAGTCAGCAGGTGGAAGACGCTATCAAGCGCGTAGTAAAAGATGACTTGAAAAGCATGGACGCCGGTCGTATGGGTTATACTACCCAGGAGGTTGGTGATTTGGTGGCTAGATATATATCTGAAAGTTAACTCGTTTCCATACATAAATACCATATTCCCCTCCCCCTCGATGGGGGAGGGTTAGGGTGGGGGTGAAAAAAATGATCTATTTTCAGTTACATACCATGTCCCCCTCCCCTTCATCCCCTCCCGCCAGGGGAGGGGAAAGAATTTTATGGATGGATATTAACTAGCTCAAGTTTCACTCGACGAGAGGTTTGGGCAATGAAAAGCGAATATCATGTAGCGGTAGCCGGCGCCACGGGCGCGGTGGGTAATGAGATGCTCCGGATTCTTGAGGAGCAGGAGTTCCCGGTAGCTTCCCTCAAGCTGCTGGCCTCTTCCCGCTCTGCGGGAAAGACTCTGGATTTTCGGGGTGAAAGCCTGCACGTTGAAGAGCTCCGCGACGATTCTTTCGAGGGAGTAGATATCGCCCTGTTCTCGGCAGGTGCTGCGGCTAGCCGGCAGTTCGCACCGGCAGCGGCCGAGTCTGGCTGTGTGGTAATCGACAATTCCAGTGGTTGGCGGATGGATCCGGAGGTGCCGTTGGTGGTACCTGAGGTCAACCCTCACGCTGTCGCCGACTATCGCAACAAAGGCATCATCGCCAACCCAAACTGTTCTACTATTCAGATGGTGGTAGTGCTCAAGCCCATCTATGACGCCGCGGGAATTGAGCGAGTGGTGGTGTCAACCTACCAGGCGGTCTCGGGTACCGGAAAGAACGCCATGGAGGAATTGACGGAACAGACAAGAAACCTCTTGACCTTCCAGGAAGTTACACCTGAGGTCTATCCTCACCGGATTGCCTTTAACTGCTTTCCCCATATCGGCAGCTTTCTGGAAAATGGCTATACTGAAGAAGAGATGAAAATGGTCCATGAGACCCATAAAATTATGGAGGATCCCAACATTAGGGTAAGCGCTACCACCGTGCGCATTCCGGTCTTCTATGGCCACTCGGAAGCGGTAAATATTCAGACCAAACGCAAGCTATCTGCTAAAGAGGCACGGGTTCTGCTTTTTCAGGCTCCCGGGGTGAGGGTGATGGACAATCCGGATGAACGAATCTATCCAATGCCATCGGAAGCAGCCGGCATCAACGACACCCTGGTGGGAAGGATTCGAGAAGACATCTCTATCGAAAATGGGCTCGACCTTTGGATCGTAGCCGATAATATCCGCAAGGGTGCCGCCCTCAACACAGTGCAGATCGCAGAACTTCTGATCAAGGAACATCTGTAGCCCTAACCTACCACATTGGAGGCTACTCTATCTAACAAACACTATAATGTAGGGGCGGGGTTTATCCCCGCCCATATTTTCTGTGTTTAGAAGATTATTCATCTCCCACTGCAGCTAAGTCGCTTGGTAAACTCTTTTATAAGTTTAAACATTTTAGGCACTTTAGCTCACTTTAGACATTTTTGTTCATTTTAGGCATTTCCTTCCATGAAATTTCTTCGAGACCTTACACTGGGCCATTATTACCCCACGAGCTCTCCCATCCACACACTTGATCCCCGGATTAAGCTCATAGGCTTGTGCTTCGCTGGTATTACGCTTTTTGCCCTCGATAAACTGTTGGTTTTAGCCCTTTTTTTTCTCGGCTCTCTTTGGCTGATCCACCTGGCCCACCTGCCTCTGGCCACCGTCATTAGAGGGTTGCGACCGTTCGCCTGGCTTTTGGTGTTGACTGCCTGCTTGCAACTTTTTTTTACCTCAGGCCGACCGCTTTTCCCTTTTGACGTGGGGCCCCTGAATATTACCTGGGAAGGGCTCCATCAAGCAGTCCGCATTGGCGGTCAACTTTCTCTGTTCATCCTGTTCTCCTCTATCCTAACCCTGACCACCTCACCTCTGGAACTGCTTCGGGCTCTGGAGAAGTTTGGCAGTCCTCTTGCCCGAGTCCGCATTCCAGTTGCAGAATTATGCCTGGCAATGCTCCTCTGCATCCGCTTTCTCCCTATTCTGGGCCAGGAGGCAGAAAGGATTGTTGAATCCCAGATGGCACGCGGCATCGATCTTAGCTCTGGAACCTGGCGTAACCGTTTAGAAAAATTTCATAGTATTTTTTTCCCTCTTCTCTATAATGTCCTGTGGCGCGCTGATGAACTGGCCACTGCCATGGCCGTCCGTGGCTATGGGCAGATTACTGAAAAACAAACTTTGAAGCATATGCGTTTATCCAGGTTAGACTGTTTGAGTCTGGCAGTAATTGTGACCTGGTGTATCGTGCTCTTTTGGCTCTTCCGTGGTTGAGGTCTAAATTGCGAATTATCGCCGGTGAGCATCGAGGCCTGCGGCTGACGACCCCAAAGGGTAAAAGCATGCGACCTACAGCCGAGCGAGTTCGGGAGGCCATCTTTAATATTATCGCTCTTGATTTGACTGGGCTCTGGGTTCTGGATCTTTTTGCTGGCACAGGGGCCATGGGTCTCGAGGCACTCAGTCGCGGTGCCGGTTATGTGGTCATGGTGGATCAACACCCCGGAGCCGTAAAGTTGATTAACCGCAACTTGGCCGCTTGCGGAAATCCCCAGCACGCCAAACTTTTCAGACTGGACCTGCGCCGTGGCCTCAAGGGACTCATACGACGTGGCTACCGCTTCGATTTGGTGTTCCTGGATCCACCTTACGGGCGGGGATTGAGCCAGCGCTGCCTGGAGCAACTCGGCAAAGGCACGCTCCTTAATGCCACTGCTACCGTGGTTAGCGAGCATGCCACTGAGGATAATCTCACTTCAACGTATGGCTGTCTCCAGCGCCAGAGCATGCGGAGCTATGGGAGTACGGCAGTTAGTTTTTACCTAAGGGGAGAATAGAAAACAATGAACGACAAAAGAATCACTGTCTATGCCGGATCTTTTGACCCTATCACCAACGGACACCTGGATTTGCTGGACCGAGCCCTAAAGATCTTCGACAACATCATCATCGCGGTTGCTGAGAATCCAGCAAAACAGCCGCTCTTTACTCTTGAAGAACGTCTTGACCTCATCCGCGCTAGTCTGAAAAATCACCAAGAGCCCAATCGTATCAAGGTAGACAGCTTCAAGGGACTGCTTGTGGACTACGTTGAGCGGTGTGGCGCTATGGCCATTCTCAGAGGACTGCGGGCCGTAAGCGACTTTGAGTATGAGTTTCAAATGGCCCTTATGAATCGAAAGCTAAGCCGTACGCCGGAAACCCTGTACCTGATGACAGGAGCTCGCTGGATCTACATCTCATCTAGAATAATCAAGGAGGTAGTTCAGGCGGGGGGCAGAGTGACCGGCCTGGTGCCAGAGGCGGTGGAGAAGAAGTTGCGTGAAAAATTCGAGATTGACTAGTTCGGATGTTTCACAAATTGCCTTCGTGAGACCCTGTAGCCGGGGACCCGCCCCAAAGGGGCGGGGACTGAGTGCAGCGAGCGCGAAGAAGAAGGGTGTGCCACAGAAGCGACGATTGCAGAATGCGGATTGAAATTTTCCTGAAAAGCTCGTGAGAACCAGAGATCTAATGGCGCAATTTGAACTCTTAAATTCAATATCATCAATTGTAGTCAAAAATCCGAAATTCGCAATCCGCAATCCAAAATCAGCCTTGCTTATTATTCTGCTGGTCAGTCTCGCCTTGAGCCATTGCGGACTTTCTGGAATCAACAGTTGGGACAGCCAGGTGCGCGGTTCGGACCAGATGCCGGACAGTATCCGACACCTGGTGCAGAAGCTCGCCACAAAAAGTAAGAAAGTCGGAAACAACACCGGTCTGGCCATTACCTATCCCTATGACGGAGCTGTTTTTCCTCCTGAGATTGCAGCACCTGTTATCGTATGGGAAGACGCCAATGCGGCTTCAAACCACTGGCTTATCGTGGTCGAATTCAGCAGCCAGCGCAGTCCGATTTACGCTATTTCTGACGAGCAGGGCTGGGCACCGGACCAATCGATCTGGGAGGCCATCAAAGCCAACTCAGTCCGTGCTCCTGCGAAAATAACCGTTTACGGTTTTGACCTCCAACATTCCGGCAACATCATCGCCAAGAACAGCATCCGCATTTCCACTTCAAAAGATCGTGTTGATGCCTCAATATTCTACCGCCAGGTTCAGCTCCCATTTAAAGTAGGGAAGAAAAATTTTAAAAAGATAAAGTGGCGTCTGGGTGACATCTCTTCATATGAAAAACCGCCAGTTGTCATGGAAAATCTTCCTGTTTGTGCAAGCTGCCATCTTTTTTCAAAAGACGGCAGTTTAATCAGCATGGAGATGAACTACAAGGATGACAGCGGCGCTCATTTTATCACGCCGGTCAGGGAGAATATTGCATTGTCTGCAGAGGATTTCATCAGCTGGAATGATTTCCCCAAACCGGAACTTCTGCCAAAAACCAGGGGCCTGTTTGCCAAGATATCGCCCAGCGGAAAATACATGGTGAGTACGGTACATGAGATATCCTATGCCGCCCTGACCAATAATTTTGCGTTCTGCCAGCTCTTCTTCCCAACCTACGGCGTGCTGGCCTGGTATTCGGTTGACAACAGGGAGTTTCATCTCCTTGCCGGAGCTGATGATTATGACTTTGTCCAGACTGACCCGAGCTGGAGCTGGGATGAAAAGTACATTGTCTTTGCCAGGTCAACCACAAAAAACGAGTACCATGAAGACATCACAAACATCCGCACCCATATCGAGGATGCCGACATTCATGAACTGAATGAAAAATTTCCCATCCAGTTTGATCTTTACAGGATTCCCTTCAATCAAGGAAAGGGTGGGACACCAGAGCCCCTGAAAGGTGCCAGCCATAACAGCATGAGCAACTATTTTCCGAGATTCTCGCCGGACGGCAAGTGGATTGTCTTTACCCGCAGCAGGACAGGCATAATGCTCCAGCCGGATAGCGAGCTTTTCATCATACCTGCAGCCGGAGGGGAGGCTCGAAGGATGCGCTGCAACCGTGAGCTTTTCAATTCCTGGCACAGCTTTTCGCCCAATGGGAAATGGATGCTGTTTAGTTCCAAGGCTAATACCCCTTTTACCGAAATTTTTCTGACCCACATCGATGCAAACGGGGTTGACAGTACCCCTGTATGTTTATCCCTTTTCAGCGATGACTCCTATGCCGCCAATGTGCCGGAGTTTGCCAACCTAGAGTCCGGGGCTATCCGGAAAATAAGTATTTCTGCCCACCACTGAGCGTCAACCGTTCATTAAAGACGGGAGTTAATCTATGAAAAGAGCTACGGTCTGTTTTATCCTGGCACTGATCATTGTGGCCGGATGCAGTGCCTACAGAACTGCACAGTTTAAAAACAAGTACGGGCCTGAGCGTACTGTGGATCGGACTGTCAGTTCTTATAAACCAGGTGATATCTCTTTTTATGATGAGGTGCAACCCATCCTGGAGCGTCGCTGTGATGTGTGCCACGGCTGTTATGATGCGCCCTGCCAGCTGAAGTTGACCTGTTATGAGGGGCTCGAGCGGGGCGGCACCACAAAGCTGGTTTACGATAGTGCCAGATTGAGACCGGATAAGCCGACCCGGCTATTTGTTGATGCGAATTCAGTGGAAGAATGGCGCCAGATGGGATTCCACCCTGTTCTCAACGAGAGAAATCAGACCCCGCAGGCAAATCTCGAAAACTCCGTGGTCAATCTGATGCTGCAGCTGAAAAAAGAGAAGCCCCTGCCGGAGACGGAACTTCTGCCGGCCAGTTTTGATATCAGTCTTGACAAAAAACAGAACTGTACAACTGCGGAAGATTTCAGTGAATACAAGAAAAAATATCCTCTCTGGGGAATGCCGTATGCG
>PPDG01000553.1 GCA_002899795.1 Desulfobacteraceae bacterium
AAACAGAGTTTGAGCTCGGGAACTCTGCAAGAGGAAACAAAGATCTCAAAGCATTGGAAAATTGGGTAATTTAGGGATTATAATAGATTCAAAGTAGCAAACCTGGTCCTCAGGGCGAGTCCACGATCCCGCATTGCGGGGGTCAGAGTTCAATGGCTTTGTCGGTAGAAGAGGTTTGAGGCACAAGGCGTAAGGCGCAAGGCATAAGGAGAGAATAAGTCTTCTTTTATTGTTTTTCCTTGTGCCCTGTACCTTGAGCCTTGAGCCGTTCCCTTTGGGGCAGCCCAAAGCCGGGTCCTTCCCCGCATAGCGGGATCTTCGATGGGCCCGGATTCTTTACTAGTACAAAATGAAAGTGGAGGCTCTCTCTATTTTTGAGTTCTGGATAATAATATAATATATTGAAATTATTGATATAATTGTTTGTGATTCTATGAAAACGGGCTTTACAGTATGTGAGAGCTTATGGTATAGGTGAAGAACAATCCAGCTCATCAAAGGGGATGGGCCTGGAAGTTGCATACTCGGCATAAAAGAGTATTGCCAGGCTGGCGCTGAGGATTCATGCAGCAGCAATTTTGGCAGCGTATCCGTTTTGTTCGGTGGCTCCTTTTCTTGGCTATGGCCGGTGCGGTACTAGCAGTTTTCGTCGGCCTTAAAGTGCGCTCGGCGAAACACATCCTACCGGCCCTGGTGACCAAGGCAGCCAGCAATGACGGCAGTTTAAGCCTAAACAATTTCGAATATCGTGATGTCAAAGAAGGGACTGCCCGCTGGACTGTATGGGCGGCCACAGCAACATATTTTGAAGATAGGCAGGAGACCGTACTCGACCAGGTAAAGACAATATTCTTTCTGAAAAATGGCGGTCAGGTTCTCCTTACCGGGGATACAGGAGTTCTTCACAACGATACCCAGAATATGGAGATCAGTGGTAACGTCAAAGTGAGTTACGGCGAAAGGTACAAACTGTCAACGGAGCGGTTGCTTTACAATAGAGACAAGGAATTGATTCATACGGGACTACAAATCTTACTTGAAGGAGAGGGCATCATTCTGAAAGGCCAGGGTATGCGGCTTGAGATAGCGAAGCGGACACTGAGTGTCCTGAGTCACATTGAAACCACCTTGGAAGAAATAGTGTCCTTCGGGGGAAAACAACAGGGAGTTTCATAGGTGCCCGGGACAGGATTAATAGGTGAATACGCTGGTCTATAAAAAGTGGCCAGGCCGCATCTATCTTGTGGTTAGTCTGGCTATGGTGGCGCTTCTGTTTAGTTGGCTGTTCAGGGCAGAGGCTGCGCCCCAAACGAAAGATGACGTCGTTCGTATAGTAAGTGACCGGCTTGAAGCATATGAACAACAACGGCAGGTAATTTTCATTGGCCATGTGGTAGCCAAGCAGGGAGAGCTTACCATCTTGGGCGATCGGATGACCATTTTCTACCTGGAAGGTGAAAATCCAGAGTCGAATGATGAAGGCTTGGGCGCGAAAATTGATAGGATAACGGTTGAGGGCAGCGTTCGCATTACTCAGAAAAATGTAGTAGCAACTGGAGAACGCGCCGTTTACTTTAGCGAGGAAAACAAAGTCGTTCTCACTGGTGATCCCAAGGTCCAGCAAGATAAGAACTTTATTCAGGGAGATAAAATCACCCTTTTTCTGGACAGCGAAAAGAGTATCGTCGAGGGAGGCCCATCCGGGCCTGTGGAGGCGACCATCTACAGATCTGCGAGCGGAGGTCCTGTTGACAGAGCCAGCGTTACGGGAGAGGGAAAGCCAGGAAGAGGCAGCGACACAGGCGGGTAACCTGGTTGCCACCGACCTGGTGAAGATCTACCGCCGCCGCCGAGTGGTGAACAATATAAGCCTGACCGTTAAGCGCGGCGAAATAATAGGACTTCTCGGCCCCAACGGTGCAGGAAAGACCACTACCTTCTATATGATCGTGGGCTTGATTCGTCCAGACGAAGGTGAGATTTTTCTGGATGGTAAAGACATAACTTCACAACCAATGTACCTCCGGGCTCGGGGGGGTATCACCTATCTTCCACAAGAACCGTCCATTTTCAGAAAATTGACGGTGCAAGAAAACATCATGGCAATCCTTGAGACCATGGATTTGAGCCGGGAGAAAAGACGACAGCGACTTGCAGAACTCTTAGATGAGCTGAATGTTGGACATTTGGCTCGCAACAAGGGATATGCTCTTTCCGGAGGCGAAAGGAGACGGGTGGAGATCACCAGGGCTCTCGTGACTAGTCCCAGTTTTCTGCTGCTGGATGAGCCTTTTGCTGGTATTGATCCTTTGGCTGTTAGTGATATTCAGGCAATCATCGCTCAGTTAAGGGAAAAGGGTATAGGCATTCTCATATCAGACCACAACGTGCGGGAGACTCTCAAAGTCTGTGACCGTGCGTATATCATGAACGAAGGCGCTGTTTTGGAAGAAGGAGATCCTGCCCATATTGCCTCGAGCCCGAGTGCCCGTCGCATCTATTTGGGAGAAGAGTTTACCCTCTAACAATGCTGAGTGGAAATGGCGATAGAACTTAGACAGCACCTGAAACTCGCGCAGCAGTTGATCATGACTCCACAACTGCAGCAGGCCATTAAACTGTTGCAGCTGTCCCGCCTGGAACTGCTGGAGACCATAAGCGAGGAGCTCCAGGACAATCCTCTCTTAGAGGAAAGCCAGGATGTTGAGCCGGAGCAAGAAGGTCGAGCTGAAGAAGAACAACCGGTCAACCGAGAGGCCAGTGTCTCTGAGGTAACTGAGGTAACTATTGATGAGAAAGCCAAAGAAGATTTTGACTGGGAGAATTACCTGGGAGACTACAGTTCCGGCAGCAAGGTGCGCATGGAGCGTGAAGAACGGAGAGAATTGCCGGCGATCGAAAGTCGCCTTGTCCAAAAGCCGTCACTAGATGCCCATCTACAGTGGCAATTACATATGTCAAACCTGAATGAGACCCAGAAAGAAGTGGGCACCATGATCCTTGGTAATCTGGGCCGGGATGGTTACTTGAAGGCCACCGCAGCCGAGATAGCTGAGATGGCAGAATGTGACGAACCTTTGGTGGAAGAGGTGCTTCACCATGTTCATGGATTTGATCCACTGGGGGTGGCAGCCAGGGACCTACAAGAATGTTTGCTGATTCAAGCAAGAAGTCTGCAGCTTGAAGATGACCTGGTGGTTAACATAATTACGAATCACTTGCGCGACTTGGAAAATAGGAACTACCACGCCATTGTTAAGGCCACCGGCAGGAACCCGGAGGAGATACGCGAGGCCATTGACATTATAACAGGGCTGGATCCCAAACCCGGCAGGCAGTATGATGAGGAGGAAATCCAATATATTAGTCCCGACATTTTCGTGTACAAAGTGGAAGATGAATTTGTCATCCTTTTGAACGAAGACGGCATGCCGAAGCTGCGGATAAGCCCCTTTTACCGCGAGGCCCTGAGCAAGGATGGTAATGTTACAGAGCAGGCACGCGAATACATTCAAGGCAAATTGCGCTCTGCCGCCTGGCTCATCAAGAGCATTCATCAGAGGCAGCGTACCATCTACCGAGTGGCTGAGAGTATCATCAAGTTTCAACGCGGATTTTTTGAAAAGGGCATTGCTCATCTCAAGCCTCTCGTTTTACGCGATGTGGCAGAAGATCTCAGCATGCACGAGTCCACAATTAGCCGGGTGACCACAAACAAGTACATGCATACACCCCGGGGGGTTTTTGAACTCAAGTATTTCTTCAACTCCTCAATAAGTAGTTTTAGCGGTGGTTCTGTAGCGTCGGAAAGCGTGAAGGAGCGCATCCGGCAGCTTGTGTCCAATGAAGACACACAGAAACCTTATAGTGACAAAGCCGTCGTTGAAAAGCTGCGCGAGGAGAACATCGACATTGCCCGCAGAACCGTGGCCAAGTATCGGGAGCTGCTGGGTATATTACCTTCAAATCTACGAAAAGAGCCTGTGTGGGGAACCAAGAGGCGGAAAAGAAAATAGCACCAAATTACAATTTCGAAATTGTTTCGTACTTCGGATTTCGGATTTATCCAACAGTGACATTGTAGATAAACTGGCTTAATGAATGGAAATGACGTCTACAATGTAATAAGGAATGGAGGATGTAGATGCAGGTTTCGGTTACCTTCAGAAAGATTGATGCATCTGACACGTTGCGAAATTACGCCCAAGAGAAACTCCATCGTATTAAGAAATACGTTGAAGATCCCATTGAGGCCCATGTGGTACTTTCAGTGGAAAAGTTCAGGCATATCGCCGAGGTAAGCATCAATGCCAATGGCCTCCGGATTAATGGTCAAGAAGAAACCGGAGATATGTACTCGGCCATCGACATGGTGGTAGATAAAGTTGAAGCTCAGATCAAGAAATACAGGGAGAAACTCAAGAAGCGGAAAAGCGATGGCGGCACAAAACCGTTGGTGATGAAGATGAACATCTTGGCTGGCGAGAGTTTTGAGGAAGACCGGGGACCAGAAGTCATCAAGACAAAGCAGATCAATGCCAAGCCTATGGATATAGATGAAGCAGTGATGCAGTTGGATCTTGCCAACAGCGAATTTCTGGTCTTCACTAATGCCAGGACCCGGAACATCAACGTCATCTATCGACGTAGGGATGGCAATTACGGTCTCATAGAGCCCGAGAACAGATAAAAGGTTCGGGCCCGTCAGGGTAGATGCGAGAGATCTCGTTGCCATAGGCAAGAGGTGCGCTGAGAGCATACATGAAGATACTGTACATCCTGGATAAGGAATGCATCATTCCAGAACTTCGTTCCAGGACCAAGAGAGAGGTTCTGGAGGAGCTCACCGGAGCCTTGCTGAATTTCAAGGCTAACTTGGACAAAGAAGCTCTCGTGGAGGTACTGCTTGAGCGAGAACGGCTGGGCAGTACCGGCATTGGTGATGGTATAGCCATACATCACGGCAAGGTTCAGGATCTTGATGAACTTGTCCTGTCGTACGGGCGCAGTACTCAGGGAATCGAGTTTGATTCCATGGACGGCAGACCAACGCACCTCTTTTTCTTGCTCATAGCTCCGGAAAACTCCGCCGGCATTCATCTGCGTGCTCTGGCTAAGATATCCAGGTTGCTCAAGAGTTCCCACTTTCGCCAGAGGCTCTTGGAGGCCGGGACCGAAGAAGAACTCTTCCAAGTAATCCAGGAAGAAGACAAAGAGTTCTGACCGAACGTATCTCAGGCCAATTTTGTAAGCTGCTTACTGACTTTTCTCGCCATTTTGAGCATCTAATCGAATAATATACGCCTTCCATAACATACGGGTATTCTTTCTACCACAAAGTGCACCAAGAGGACCGTTGGAATGAAGCCATACCATTGCGGATTTGGGAATGCGGATTGTGGAATTCTAAGTTAATTTCGAGTTTTCATTTTATTATTTTCAATCCGAAATCCGAAATCGAAGATCCGCCATCGCTAGGGCTCCAGTACTCCAACATCCACTATTCCGAGTAGTATTGCTGTCAGGGAACAGCACGTTTGAAGGTGACCGTGACTGATTCAGTAAGAACGAATGATCATAAGGGGTTGCGAGTCGTTGTGGTCACAGGACTTTCTGGATCTGGTAAGAGTACAGCCATAAAGGCATTTGAAGATATTGACTATTTCTGTGTTGACAATCTGCCGGTTGCATTGCTGCCGCATTTTCTCAAACTGCGGCAGGAATCCTCCGATGATCTCTGGCATATAGCCTTGGGTATGGATATTCGTGAGCGGAGCTTTCTCGAAAGCTATCCAAGAATCTTCAGCGAGCTGCGGCAGGGTGGCACCGATCTGGAGATCGTCTTCCTGGAGGCAACCGACGAGGACCTACAGCGCCGCTTCAGTCAGACGCGCCGCAAACATCCTCTGGTAGGAGAGGGCACTGTTCTGGATAGAATCAAAGCCGAGCGGCAAAGCTTGAAAGATCTCAAAGGAATGGCAACCCGGGTTATCGATACGTCCAATCTCAATGTACACGAGTTAAAGCGGATGATCTCCCGGCTCTACACGGTTTACCCTGCACAGGATACACTCCATGTAAATGTTTTATCTTTCGGGTTCAAATACGGTGTACCGATGGAGGCAGACATCATTATGGATGTAAGATTTCTGCCCAATCCTTTCTTTGTCAAGGAGCTTAGAGACCTGAACGGTACCCAGGAGCCGGTAATTCGCTTTGTTACGCAACAGGAACAGACCGAACTTTTTCTGGAGAAGTTTACCGAGTTGATAAACTATCTCTTGCCTCGTTATCGTGATGAAGGTAAAAACTATCTGACCATCGCTGTGGGATGTACAGGGGGAAAACATCGATCTGTAGTGATCACAGAACAATTGAAAGAGCAATTGGCCGGCCTGGGATATCCGGTAACCGCAGGCCACCGGGACATTGAGGTGGATTAGAAGCATCGACAATCCAGGCGAAAAGGAATTGACCACAGAGAACAGAGTATAGAATTAATTCGAAATCCGAATATCGAAATTGGTCCTACGGACTCCCCACCCTGCGGGCGGGGCCCCAGTTTCGAAACAATTTTCAAATTACCAAAATTAAAATGACCGAAACCTTTGTATCTCAAATGATAGCCAGTATTGTTCTGGACATTTGAACATTCGTATTTCGGATTTGTTTCGTGCTTCGGATTTAGAATTTCGAATTTGGCAAGCACCGTGGCCTCCTTTGCTTTAAGGTTCAGTGGGCAGGGATGAGCAGTCTGGCTAACTAGGAGTAGATTGATGGTGGGTATATTGGTGGTTACTCATGGGCGGTTGGCACAAGAGTTCATTGCCACCGCTGAGCTGATTGTGGATAAGATGGACAATTGCATAGGACTATCAATCGACCCAAATTTACCGGTGGACGCACTGCGCCAGCAAATTCACAAGGCAATGGATGAGGTAG
>PPDG01000452.1 GCA_002899795.1 Desulfobacteraceae bacterium
ATGTTGAGTCCTTATCATCAGAAGATTCTTGCTATCTGTTTTTCATATCTTCACCAAAGCAACCAATTATTTGAAGTTGGAAGTGCAGTTCCCTCCCAATATTAAACAATTTTCGAGCAAATAAAAAATTAAGGGCTTAGCACTTATTTGTTAAGCCCTTAATTTTATTAAAAACATGGCGTCCCCAAGAGTACTTCACCGAAGGGTAAAATGAGTTATCTGCTTGAAATCCCGTTTGAAGTCAAAGCAGCAGTGTAATGGCGATATTCAGTGAATAGTTTGCTTGGGACAATGAAGGATTTGATTGGCCAGGATCGCAAACTGAGGCTTGCGGTGCAAAACCTTATCCCGCAGCTAGGCAAGAGCGAAGATCAGACAAAGACCTCGTTATTTACCTCTTTACAAAATTTATAATCTGAGATAGACGATTTTCTACCGCGGAGAAAGCTGCCAAACTTCAACAGGCTGTTGCCCAGATCCAGTCTTTTTTGAAGTGGTTTAAAATCTTCAGCTTTTACCGGAACTCTGTCTCCTGTAGGAGCGGTTTCCCCGCCCGCCTCGCCTGAGCGAGAGCGATGGCGGGCAGGTAGCCGCGATTCGACCCTCAAGCTGACAAGTCATATTTGGACAACCTGTGACATATGGTGAAGTGAGGGGAACATCAACCGTCCCTGAAAAGCCCGATTCCGCGATTGCAGGAGGCACCCTGGGGACCTTCGCTGGGGTTTTTACCCCAAGCATTTTAACTATTCTGGGAATCATCCTCTTCCTGCGGTTCGGTTACGTTGTCGGGAACGCAGGCCTAGGTCGCGCCCTCATCATTATTGGCCTGGCAAACGCCATCTCTGTACTAACCAGTGTTTCACTTTCTGCGATTGCCACGAACATCAAGGTCAGGGGTGGAGGGGATTACTATCTCATCTCTCGGACCCTTGGTATGGAGTTCGGTGGCTCCATAGGGATTGTCCTCTTTCTCGCCCAATCGGTATCTGTCGGCTTCTACTGTATAGGGTTGGGCGAGGCCGTGACCAGCTTCATTCCAGATGCTGGAAGAGTTCTGCCACAGATCATAGCTGGCCTCGCAGTGTTATTTCTTTTTGTCTTCGCCTGGTTGGGTGCGGATTGGGCCACCAAGTTCCAGTATGTGGTGATGGCTGCATTGGTAGCCGCGCTGATCTCGTTTTTTGCCGGCGGTCTGGCCAAGTGGGACACGGCAATTCTCGTTCAAAACTGGGCTGCGCCTCCTGCTGGTCCTAGGTTTTGGGTTCTATTCGCCATTTTCTTTCCGGCGGCCACAGGCTTCACCCAGGGCGTAAGTATGTCCGGTGACCTCAAGGATGCGGGTAAGAGCTTACCATTGGGAACATTTTTGGCGGTGGGGCTGTCCGATCATCGTTTACTTCGGGGTGGCGGTAGTATTCGCTGCCACCCTGCCCAACGACCTCCTCATTAGCGACTACGGGGCCATGAAGCGTGTTGCGCGGTTCAACTTTCTCATCGATGCAGGGGTAATCGCAGCCACTTTGTCCTCCGCCATAGCCAGTTTTATGGGCGCACCTCGCATCTTGCAATCCCTGGCAGGTGACCGTACTTTTCCTTTCCTGCTGCCGTTTGCCAAGGGATCCGGCCCCACCGGGAATCCTCGTCGAGGTGTTTTGCTGTCTGGGTTAATCGCTCTGGGCACTATAACTCTGGGCAATTTGAATCTGGTCGCATCAGTTGTCTCTATGTTCTTTTTGATTTCCTATGGCCTTCTGAACTACGCTACTTTTTACGAGGCTCGGGCTGCCAGCCCATCATTCCGCCCTAGGTTTCGTTTTTTTGATCTGCGGCTCAGCTTCCTCGGCGGGCTAATGTGCCTCGGAGCGATGCTGACAATTAATCTGGCGGCTGGTGCAGCGGCAACTGCACTGCTGTTTGCCATCTACCAGTATCTCAAGCGAACCGCAGGTCCAGCACGGTGGGCTGACAGTCGTCGCTCTTACTACCTACAGCGCGTGCGGGAGAATCTTCTGGCTGCAGTAGCAGAGCCCGAGCATCCTCGGGATTGGCGCCCGCATTTGCTTGCCTTCTCCAATGACTCCCACAGACGCAAGCAACTTCTCCGATTTGCTTCCTGGCTTGAGGGAGGCAGCGGCCTTACCACAGCGGTGCGCATTCTGGAAGGAGAAGGGGTGAAAATGCTGAAACTACGTCAGGAAGCTGAAGCGGAACTTCGTGCCGACATCGCTGACTATGGTATGCAAGCGTTTTCCCTTGTAGTAGCCGCACCCAATCTCAACCTTGGTGTTCATACCCTGGTGCAATCTTTTGGCATCGGGCCGCTGCGGGTGAATACAATTCTTCTCAACTGGCTCGAACAGCTTCCCAAAGGCATTCTTGGCCTTGGGGAATTTCAATACGCAACAAATCTCCGCACCGCCTTCCGTCTGGGTTGTAACATCGTGGTGCTGGATGCCAAGGAGGACGACTGGGTCTCCCTGGAGGCTCTTTCCCCCAGTGAAAGGCGTATAGATGTATGGTGGTGGGACGATGCGACCGGCCACCTGATGCTCCTCCTTGCGTATCTGATGACCCGAAGTGATGCGTGGGGTGAGGCGAGGATTCGGGTGCTGGCTGCTGGGCAAGATGGGGAATTAGATGAAGAGGTGGAGGGCCTCAAAAAGATGCTCGAGGAGGCCCGAATTGAAGCGGAACCAGAGATAGTAGAGAACATGAGCTCCAAAACTGTTGTGGAGCACTCCGCCGATGCTGCCCTGGTGTTTTTCCCGTTTCGACTGCGGGCTAATCAGCTTCTGGACCCATTTGATAAACCTCTTGATGCGGTTCTCCCTCGTTTGCCCATTGTGGCTCTGGTTCTGGCAGCTGAGGATATCGAACTCGACGCTGAACCTGAAGAAGGGATAGCTGGAGAAATAGCCGCAGCGCTTGATGCGCTTGCTGATGCTGATAAGAAAGCCCGGGAGGCGGAGAAGGAGGCAGTTGCCGCAAAGGAGGAGTCAGAAAAATGGCTTCGAGAGGTCCAGGCTGCCACTGAATCCGGCGCCAAGCAAGAGGAGTTGTCTAAGATAGAGGCTGCTGCCCTTGAAGCCGAAGAACGGGCAAGCAAAGCTACTCGGCGGGCAGCGAAGGCCGTGGCCGAATTGGAAGATGCAGCCAGAACGGTTGAAGCCCTTGGGGTAAAACCTCCCGAGGGAGACAAGGAGCCCGGGGACACGCAAGAATGATCTCTGGGAGCTGACGCCAGCCGCAGCAAAGCACTAATGGAATTCAGAGGCGCGTGGCCAGCCACATCTTGGTCAACAGTGCCCTTAGAGGTCATCCAATCCAACACCCTTCACCTGGTCAAGAAAACCTTCGAATACATTCCAACAGTATTGCTTAAAAAGAAAAGCCCCCATAAAAAGATGAGAGCTTATCTGTAATTCAAATGGCGTCCTCAAGGGGATTCCCTGTTCACCCCAGTTTTTTTCTACGTCTCAGGCAGAACAAAAATCTTGTTGAGTTTTACCCTTCTCGAAGACAACTGTATGTACACTAAGCAACTGAGCGGTACTGAGCTTGTTAAAACTTGTACATAGTGACGGGTTCTGAAAAGTTGGTGTCTTGAAAGGGGCGACTCTGTGGAATTTTCAAAATACATCTCTTGAGCTCTCGAAGAAAGTAAGAGAGCTTAAATAAAAACTTTTCAACATATATCCGGTAGAATTTCGTTATTGCCCGGTCATATGGTACAAGAATTAAATGACAACTTAACCCAATTCTGTAGCCTATGATCTGTCCATTAGATGTAGTAAAGACTTTGTCAGAAAGTGAGTTCTGAAATATACCAAACTGGCACCAACTAACCTTGTTCTTTGGTGGGGTCGTAATTGGCCTTCCACCCGACCCCTGTCTGGGTAAGTAGAAACTCTTCTCCTACCACTGTCAGATCAAACCCTGGCAACTGCACGTATCTTAATGTCTGAAATAGAATAACGAGCATGTATCAGCTCATTTTCTCATCCAATAGTTTCCTCAAAACATAAGGCAGAATACCGCCGCTTTCATAGTATTCGACATCAATTTCCGTGTCCAGTCTTGCAATCACTTCAAAATCAACCTCGCTTCCGCCTTTTCTTACTGCTTTTACTTTCACTATCTTTCTCGGTTTCATATCCTCAATTTCACTGGTGAAAAACGTTTCAGAACCGTCCAGTCCTAGGCTTTCCCATCCGTCCCCTTCTCTAAACATCAATGGCAGCACGCCCATTCCTACGAGGTTACTTCTGTGTATTCGCTCATAAGACTCAGCGATTATCGCCTTTACTCCCAGGAGGTTTGTCCCTTTTGCGGCCCAATCCCTGGACGATCCGGTTCCATACTCCTTTCCTGCCAACACCACTAGCGGCGTCCCTGCATCTCCATATTTGACTGCGGCATCGTAGACAAACATCTCTTTGCTATCTGGAAACCTTACCGTGAAACTGCCCTCTTTCGGTGCAACAAGTCTGTTTTTTATTCTTATATTTCCAAACGTGCCTCTTATCATAACTTCGTGGTTTCCTCTTCTGGAACCGTAAGAATTGAAATCCGCAGGAGCTACGTTTTCTTTGACCAAGTATCGACCCGCAGGATAGTGTTCCGGAATCGCACCGGCCGGAGAGATGTGGTCGGTTGTAACAGAATCATCCAGCAAGAGAAGTAGTCTAGCACCTTTCACGTCGGAAGGTTTTATTGGTCCGAGATGGAAGTTCTCGAAATATGGCGGTTTCTTAATATATGAGGACCGTTCATCCCAAGCAAACGTGGTGCCCTCCGTAACTGGGAGATTTTTCCAGTAATCGTCCCCTTCAAAAATCTTATCGTACTCCATTTCAAAGAACTCCTGCTTAACGTGCTTGCTGACAAGGTTATTTATCTCTTCGGAAGTCGGCCAGATATCCCTGAGATACACCGGAGCACAGTTCGGGTCGCAAGCCACGGGTTCCTTTGCCAAGTCAACATCGATATTTCCGGCTATGGCCAGCGCCACGACCAACATCGGCGATGCAAGAAAATTTCCTTTGATGCTTTGGTGTATCCTCGCCTCGAAATTACGGTTGCCAGAAAGCACAGAGGTAACCATAAGGCTATGATCGGATACTACCCTTTCTATCTGTGGATGTAAGGGACCGCTGTTGCCGATACAGGTAGTACAGCCGAATCCCGCATTGTAAAAACCGAGGGTTTCAAGGTAAGGCATGAGACCCGAATCTTCGAGATAGCGAATCACTACCCTCGAGCCCGGAGCGAGAGAAGTCTTCACGTACGCAGGGACCCGGAGTCCCTTTTCGACCGCTTTTTTAGCTACAAGCCCTGCTCCGAGCATGACAAAGGGATTTGAGGTATTGGTACATGACGTAATGGCAGCTATTACGATGCTTCCATCACCTATTTCTACTTCGTTTCCTTCTAAATTGACTTTATGCATCCGCTTGCGGCTGATTTTGCAGATCTCCTCCCGATAAGTGCAACAGCCGGATTCATCGAGAAACCTGGAAATATCGACTATATCAGAATCCCGCTCATAGCTACCGCCAAGTATTTCTTCAAAGGTCTTTTTTAAATCCCTCAGGGCAATTCTATCCTGAGGCCTGGCGGGACCGGCTACTGAAGGCTCAACTGTGGCAAGATCGAACTCCAGCACTTCAGTGTATTCCGGATCTTCTTCGCCTGAATAGAAAAGTCCAAGCTCTTTCGTGTAGACTTCAACAATCTCGGCCTGATTCACCCTGTTTGTTATCCTGAGGTATTCCACGGTCTTTTCATCCACGGGAAAGAAACCTAGTGTCGCACCGTACTCCGGAGTCATGTTGGCTAAGGTTGCCCTATTCGTAACGGTCAGGTTCTTCATTCCGGGACCAAAATACTCTACGAACTTCTCTACTACGTTGTGCTTCCTCAGCAGTTGCGTAACAGTAAGTGCGAGGTCGGTAGCAGTAACGCCATCCATGAGTTCACCGACCATCTTGACACCGACAACTTCAGGAATTGACATGTAATAAGGCTGGCCGAGCATGACAGCCTCCGCCTCAATTCCCCCGACACCCCAGCCCATTACACCGATTCCGTTAATCATCGTAGTGTGCGAGTCGGTACCAACCAAAGTATCAGGATAGACTATATTTTTCCCGTTGATTGCTTCGGTGATTACCACTCTCGCTAGGTATTCCAGGTTCACCTGATGGCATATCCCGGAATTAGGAGGGACAACTTTGAAATTATCAAAACTCTTCTGTGCCCATTTCAAGAGTGAGTATCTTTCCCAATTTCTCTCGTATTCCTTTTCCACATTCTTGTTCAAAGAATCTTCAGTACCGTAGTAATCGACCTGTACCGAATGATCGATGATCAAGTCGACCGGAACAAGAGGATTTATTCTCCTAGGATCTCCCCCAAGATCTTCTACAGCATCCCTCATGGCGGCAAGATCCACAACAGCAGGAACCCCGGTAAAATCTTGCATGAGGACCCGTGCTGGATGATACGGTATTTCAACAGGCTCACGGTATCTTTTCTCCCACCTGGCTATTCTAAGCAAATCCTCTTCTCTCACCATACGACCGTCCAGTTTTCTTAAGAGGTTCTCAACGAGGATTTTTATGGTAAAAGGCAGACTTCTTATATCTGCCATCCCCCTTTGCTCAAGTATATTGATATCCAACATACTGTATTCGTTTCCACTAGCATTGATCCTTCTCGTAAACTCCCCTATTTCCATGTGTACTACCCCCTGATTCGTATCTAATTACAGATA
>PPDG01000346.1 GCA_002899795.1 Desulfobacteraceae bacterium
AGCAGCCAGCCGTTTTCCTGACCGCCTCCTGCCCTTTGTTTGCGTTGATCCCCGAGCGCACCAGGCGGCTGAGGAAGTTGAGCGCTGTCTGGTTGGCGGTATGCGAGGTGTAGGTGAGTTGGCTTTTTACACCGAGGTCTTAGACTCCAGCGTTGTGGACATGCTGGAGCCAATTGCCTCCAGTTGCCGCAACTACCGCGTGCCTCTTATGCTCCATACCAATGAAAGGGTTGGACACTGGTATCCCGGCAAGGCTGAGGTCTCCTTAAAAGTCATCTATGAGCTGATTCGAGCCTTTCCTGATAATCGCTTTATTTTGTGTCACTGGGGTGGAGGCCTTTTTGTTTATGAGTTACTGAAGAAAGAAGCTCGAGAGGTTCTCTCACAAGTTGCTTATGATACCGCTGCGTCCCCGTTCCTTTATGACCCGGCAATCTATGCCGTCGCAGTAAAGATCGTTGGTGCCCAGAGAATTCTATTCGGGAGCGATTATCCGCTTATTCTGCCGGAACGCTATTTCGAGGAAATGGCTGGGGCTGGTCTGAGTGCAGAAGATCAAGCCTGGATAAAAGGACGCTCAGCCAGTAAGTGGTTGAATCTCGAGGGCGATTAATATCCGGGCTAGAAAGGATAGTACCATGGAGTCCTTGAAAAGCACTCTCAAAGGTGCGCTGGAAGCAGAACTGGCCCGCATTCCCCAGCCGTTCCGACACGGGTCTGTGATTCACCAGACAATCAAGTGTTTTCTTTACGGTATGGTCAAGGAAGCTGACCTTTGGCCGATTCCGGACTTCAAGCCTCCTCGGATGCGGGACGGCGGTTTCATAGATCTCATCGGCGTTGCTTCCAGCAATGTTGTGAAATGTGCATTTGCTGTTGGCCCGGTGGTGGAGCTGAAGGCAGTCAAGAGCCTGGAAGCTCTTGATCTAGAGGAGAAGTGGATCATAACCTTTTCGACTCTTGCCAAAAAGGTGAAAGAGAGCACGTTTTTTCTCAAGCCGGGCATCGAGCACCTGCACCTAGAGCAGAAGTAGAGACTGCCGTCAGAGAACATCAGTCTCTACGTGGAGCAATGGAGCGCTGGAGTAGAGGTTATTCAACATCGAAAACCTGGTCCTTCCCCGCGTAGCGGGATCTTCGAAGGGCCAGTCCAAGATCCCGCCTTGCGGGGGTCCGAGTTCAATGGCTTTGCCGGTAAAGATTGCGAGTTTTTATGGAGGTTTCAGGTGTCAGGAAAAAAACATAGAAGCTGAACACTGAACACTGAAACCTGAACACTGAAACCTGAGATTTGGTGCTTGGAATTTGATATTTTTCAATGCTCCATCACTCCAAGGGTGGCTCTCGCTTTTTGCTGTGCGAGGGATCTCCTCCATGTGTTATGAAAAGCTACCCTCTTAATCTTCCCTGAGTGTAAGAGAGCGGCGCGACATTTGACTATTACATTGGACACATAAATTGGACACCAGATACTGTCCTCCACAGCTAAAGTAAAGGAAAATTTAAAGAATGCGGAGCTTGTTAAAAAGTTAACAAGCTGAAAACAAAGGATTTTCTCCTTGACTTTGCAGAGTCTTTGTGGAATACAGAATTAATACGCGCTCTAGGTAGAATAGACTTATCAAGGGTTTTAGGTCCACTTCCGCATTAAACTACTATCTGTACCGATTTTCATATCTGCTTATCGAGGTCGAGACAAATGACATACCCGCTCGGTAGGGATAAAGGCAAACCTACCAGGGCGCAGGCGCTGAAGAGGCGCTGGTATAATCAAAGAAAGTGAAGGGGGGTGATAAGAAGTCCGTCGAGAGCAGGCAGCTCTTTCTTGGGCTGCCGGTCGATTGGTACCATCTCTTTGACTTGGTGACTTTTTTATCTCCTTATAGTGATGGTAAATTCGATCTCGCATCTTGAACTGTCTGATCACATTAATCATGAAATATAGTTAGCGGCGGATTCAGTCTAGACAATGGTTCGCCTGGGCCATGGGAGATGGCACGCGGATGCACCGAACCCGATCGGTTCGTGAGACAGAATCCTCAGCATCCGGCGCTAAGTGCAATAAAACCTTTTTTCCATGCGCCTGTTCCTCCTTACCGTAGAACAGTTTAATTCCTGGCTTCAACTTAGGTTTAGCCAAGAGGCCCCAGGAACTAATACCAGAGAGAACGCGAGACGAGTTGCCCTCAGGATGGTCAGAGGGATTGTACCAGACAAAAACTGGACTAAGAATATTAGGAGGAAGCATTATGACTATGGGTTTTGGAAAGTATGCGATAGGATATAATCAACCGGTAGACAAGCTTCCCGGACGAGCGTGGCTCACTATTGCCGCTGGTACCACCATCAACCTCTGTCTGGGTTGTTTGTACGCCTGGTCGGTATGGCTGAAATACCTCACCGACGAGAGCTACATGTTGGCTCACGGCTGGGCCGGAGCGCTCACCGCGGAGCAGGCCTCCAACCCCAAATCCCTCTGTATTTTGATCTTCGCGCTGCTCATGATCCCCGGTGGTAAGATCCAGGATAAGTACGGACCGACTGCCTCTGCTACCATCGGCGCCCTCTTCATGGGGCTGGGTATGATCATTGCAGGAACGTCGAAATCATACGCAGGCCTTCTGTGGGGATTCGGAATAGGCGGCGGTATCGCCATGGGCGTCGCTTATGCCGCTCCGGTGCCCGCCACCGGCAAGTGGGTCGGCCCGCACCAAAGGGGGTTCACTTTGGGTCTTACGGTCGCTGGTTATGGAGGCGCGGCATTCTACGTGTCTCCGCTGATCAAGTGGATGATCGTAAATCAGTCCCTGTCATCCTCCTTCACGGTACTAGGTGTCGCCTACCTGATCGTCATCTTCTTTTGTGGCCTGCTGTTGAAATGGCCGGAGCCGGGCTACGTGGCACCGCCACCGCCTGAAGCGTGGACTCAGGCCCAAGCTGCTAAGGGAGCGTCGACTACGGTGGACTGGGTCGCGGGAGATATGATCAAGACCTGGCAGTTCTACGCGCTGGTCCTTCTGTTCTGCTTGAACACCCAGGCTGGTCTGCTGATCATCGGCCACGCCGCCAAGTTCATCAAGCCCATGCTGGCCTCGGGCTTCATCCTGGTGTCAGCCGGTGGTGCCTTGAACGCCCTCGGTCGTGTTGGAACTGGTAAGTATTCCGACATCATCGGCAGGGACAAGGCCTATATAGTGAATGCCGCAGCGGCTGCAGTCTGCATGTTCGCGCTGCCCTCGGTGATCGCGGCCAAGTCGCTCTTCCTGGCCTTCCTGTTCTGCATGATAGCCTACTGGGTATACGGAGGCGGTCTCGCCTTGATGCCCTCCTACACCCTTGATTTCTTTGGCCCCAAGAACCTGGGCTTCAACTACGGTCTGGTGTTCATCGGCTGGGGTATGGGAGCGTTCATGCCGAAGCTGGGTGGCTGGATTAGGGACGTGACTGGTCACTACGACGGTGCCTTCTACGTTGCTGGTGGTCTCCTCATCCTGGCGATCCTGATCGCCTTGGTGACCAAGAGGCCCATGGCAAGGTCTGGGGTCTGACCCAAGCCAACGTTAACCATTAACTAAAAGAGCGGAAAGTGTTTGTCCCTTTCCGCTCTTGTTTTTTGGTAGGTAGGTGGAGTAATGGAGTAGTGGAGTATTGGCTCCTGGCTCCTGACTCCTAGCTCCTGACTCCTGTCTCCTAGCTCCTATTTCCTTCCTTGAGCCCTGGGCCTTATGCCTTGCGCCTCGTTCAATGATACGCCGCGAACCTACCAATTGCGTCAACCACGGGTGCCATGGTCTCCCTCAGAAATGGTATTCCAGAAAAACGGTCGAAAAGCACCATTGCCAAAATTATGAATGGCCCAGCCTTGGAGAATAGCCTCCAGACACGCTCGTGGGAAAGGGGCACCAGCAGGTATATTAATCTTGAACTGGCCAGGGGAGGGATGGGCAGAAGGTGGTAGGCGGTTACCGTGATGCTCACGTCCAACAAAATTTCAACGACACGGTCTGTCCAGAACGTCTGCTGGACAAAGGCTACTGTTAGAGCAATGACAATACTGGCGAAGGGGGCAATAAGACTGAATATGAGCCACCCCAGTTTCTGTTTTTTGAATCTGATCTCTTGATCGTTCACCTGCCTGCCCCAACCGAATCCGCCTGCGAAAAAGACAATGATGCCAACGATGTCAAAATTGGTAATGGGGTTGAAAGCGTTGTAATCAAACTCAACACCTTCCTCGGGGGGCGGATGAGCGAAGCTCAAGGCGAAGAAGCGGGTAAAGCCGCAACCGATAGTTACGATTAACATAATTGCCAGACAAGCATATATAATCTCTTCAGAGGTTAAGCTCATTAAATACAAGGAAGATACTCCGGTTTCCATATTTCTGTCAGTCCTTTCTTAGCCCGGATATTTCATGAATCACATGCTGCGACTACGGATATGGCCGTCCTTCCTGGCGTCCTCGGCTGTCGGCTCCTGCGACGTACCATCCAGGTACGCCTCGGAACCAACACCCTGCGGTTGCCAGGTGGCACGCCCATCTTCGTGGTCTCGCGACAGCAATTCATGAAATATCCGGGTTAGAGTTCCAGGAGTTCTACAAATTTCTTGTGTAGGTTGGCTGATATTTTGTTGTAGAGGAAACCACGGGCTATCAAGGGTAGCAGGATGAGCGCGTAGAGGTACACGTCAGAGGCCTTGAAGGTCTGGATAATCACCATGACGCTCAAAATGATAAGCGCGGTGATGACATTGCTCAAAAAATTGGTCATATCGTGGAGCTTCTGTTCAAGATATTCATGCAACTGAGTGTGGTTGACTATCAGCTTGTCGCCTTTTCTCTTGGAATCCAGTATTACTTTCAATTTTTCTCCCCTTTTCCTGCCTGTTGTAGCTACGAGTAGATGAAAAAATGATGGATCGAAAGCGGACAGCAGAATGGACGTATGAGCCGGACAGAACCATGTTTCTGCGCTATTTCTTGGGAATCTATGCTAAAATAACTCTAGTGTCAATCGCAGACATACATCACAGGGCAAGTCCAAGGCTGTATTCTTGACTAGGTGGAACGAACCGTATGGCAAAGCGCCGGATCTTAATCATCGACTCCCAAGAGCAAGACGTCCAGAATTTGAAAGAGGTTCTGGAAGATGGAGGCTATCAGGTGGCTGTGGCTTTCAGCAGCCACGATGGCTTAAGGCTAGCCCAAGACCTTTTTCCCGAAGTGGTGCTTTTGGCGATCCAGAGTCCAGGTCTGAATGGGTTACAAATCCTCCTGGATCTGAAAAAGCGGGGTACAACAAGAGATCTGCCGGTTCTCATTCTTCTGGAGAAATTCGATGAGGAGTACGCAGCCCAGGGCTTGCAGATGGGAGCGGCAGACTACCTGTTGAAGGCTGCCAGCAAAGACTTGTTGCTGCGCAGGGTAGGCGTTTTGGCCCGAATTCGCCAGCAGGACCGAGAAAGGCGGGATGTCATTTCTCGGTATAAAGGATTCTTTGATGGTGAACAGCACGGACTGTTTCTGAGCAGTCGAGAAGGACGATTTCTGGACGTGAATCAGAATCTGATCAGGCTATTGGGTTATGGCGACAGAAATGAACTCCTGGAGATCGACATTGAAAATGATCTTTACTTTGATCCCCAGGATCGCCAGCATTTTCGGGAGACTATTGAGAGCCAAGGGTATGTGGATAATTTGAAAGTCAACTTCAAGCGTAAGGATGGTGAGAAAATCACCATGCTGCTCAGTGGCCGGTTGGTACGCGATGAAAAAGGCGGCATAGCAGGCTATGAGGGCTACAATGTAGAAGTAGCCGAACAACCTGAAGCTGAGCAACCGTTGGAGGAACAGCCGGAGGAGCAGCGATTCCTGGGAAGATTTCTCAAGCATTTGGTTCCAAAAGTTCTGCCCTTCGGCGCTGGTTTTTTCTCTTTGATGAAGATGACCGAGTTGATCGCCGAGCGCTACGAAAAGGTTGAGCGCTTGGGGTTAGGCAGTTTTGGAGAAGTTTGGAAAGTGCGCGATACAGAAAGGGAGGGCCGTGCCCCTTATTACGTGGCCAAAATTCCCACCAGCAAGAAGCTCAACAACCAGTTCCGTAAGGAAGCAGCTATCTGTCGAAGGTTGGAAGGCCATCCCAATAGTACTAAGATCATCGATGTTGTGGAGGAACGAGGTATGGTGGTTTTAATACAGGAGTTTGTGGAAGGGCCCAGCCTCCGGGAACTTCTGGAAGGTCCGCTCGAAAAAAATAGAAAGGAAAAAATTCTGCTTCAATTAGTGGACATTGTCGCCTATGCACACAAACACCGGATTGTGCATCGAGATGTCAAACCAGAGAATGTTGTGGTTCGGCGAGACTCTGTGGTCAAGCTCCTCGACTACGGGGTGGCTAAGGAGCTGAAAGAGAAAGACATTAGCAGCACCATGGTGGGCTCCAGGCCGTTCATGGCTCCTGAACAGATTTCGGGTGAGAGCCAGATTGCCAGTGACGTCTGGGCACTGGGGATAATCATGTATGCAGTCTACACGGGATACCTGCCTTTTTACCACGACAATGAAAAAATACTGATGGATTTAATCCTTACCATGGAACCAAGGCCACCTCGAGAGGTCGAGCCTGATATCCCAGTGGAACTCGAGGGGATTATCCTGAAGTGCCTCAAAAAAGACCCGAAAGAACGGTTTGCTGAGGCAGGCATGCTCAAAGCAACCATACGGGAAACTTTTCCCCAATTC
>PPDG01000348.1 GCA_002899795.1 Desulfobacteraceae bacterium
CTGTTCGAAATTCCTTGTTCGATATTGTCCTTCGGACTCCCCACCCTGCGGGCGGGTCCCCAGTTTCGATATTCAAAATACAAAACAGGCTGAATCCCGCTTCAATGAGGGCTAGAAGGTTCGGCACAATATAACCTCAAGCAGAAATACCTGTCTCTGATCCCCGCAAATCGGGATCTTGGACTGGTCCACCGAAGATCCCGCTAGTCGGGGAAGGACCAGGTGTGCGATGTTGAGTAAAGACCGGCTTGGCATGGCTTTCGCAGAGAGATGATCGTGATTCTAGATGGGAAGCAACGAGCCAAGAACCGTCATTGACATTTACTTTGCAATGACTAATTTGGTATGTTAGTGATACAGACTCGAAATTGACAATGTAGTATACTGTTTTGAGGAGAAACGAATTGAGCCCTTTCTATAAAAACCTAGCACTCTGGCTGGTCATAAGCTTGATGGTCATCCTGCTCTTCAACATGTTTAACCATCCCGGCCAAAGCAAGCAGGAGACAAGCTACAGCGAGTTTATCGCCGCCGTCTCTGACGGAGAGGTGAATCAAGTAACCATTCAGGGGAACGACATCTTTGGCAAGTACAAAGACGGCACTTCTTTTCGAACCTTCGTTCCCAACGATCCCGACCTGATCCGGGTGTTACGGGATAAGGGTGTACAGATAACAGCGAAAGCTGTAGAGGAGTCGCCCTGGTTCATGACGATCCTGATCAGCTGGTTCCCAATGCTCTTGCTGATCGCCGTATGGATCTTTTTTATGCGTCAAATGCAAGCCGGTGGCGGCAAAGCAATGTCGTTTGGAAAAAGCCGGGCACGCCTCGTCTCTGACTCGGCCCGCAAAGTGACCTTCGAGGATGTAGCCGGCATTGAGGAAGCCAAAGAAGAGCTTGAGGAAGTCATTGAATTCCTTCGGGATCCCAAAAAATTCACCAAACTCGGGGGGCGTATTCCCAAAGGTGTACTGCTCGTTGGCTCCCCTGGTACTGGAAAAACCTTACTGGCCCGAGCAATTGCCGGTGAAGCCGGGGTGCCGTTTTTCAATATAAGCGGCTCCGACTTCGTGGAGATGTTTGTGGGTGTAGGCGCCTCCCGCGTGCGCGATCTCTTCGTTCAGGGGAAAAAACACGCTCCCTGCATCATCTTTATTGATGAAATAGACGCAGTGGGACGACATCGAGGAGCAGGTCTTGGGGGCGGTCATGACGAGCGGGAACAAACCCTCAATCAGCTTCTGGTGGAAATGGACGGCTTTGAGTCCAATGACGGGGTAATTCTCATTTCCGCCACCAACCGCCCGGATGTGCTAGACCCTGCTTTGCTCAGACCGGGCCGCTTCGACCGCCAAGTGGTGGTGCCACTTCCGGACCTAAGGGGGCGGGAGGGCATTCTCATGGTTCATGTCCGCCACACGCCTTTGTCATCTGATGTGGACCTGAGCGTAGTGGCCCGAGGCACCCCAGGATTTTCTGGAGCTGATTTGGAAAACTTGGTAAACGAGGCTGCATTGCTCGCGGCTCGGCTCAACAAAGAGATGGTTGAGATGATTGACCTGGAGCGGGCCAAAGACAAAGTTATGATGGGCACTGAGCGCAAGAGCATGATTATGAGTGAGAAAGAAAAGCGCAACACCGCCTTCCATGAGGTGGGCCATGCCCTCGTGTCCAAGTTTCTCCTCGGAACAGACCCAGTCCATAAGGTAAGCATCATCCCGCGGGGCCGCGCCCTTGGTGTGACCATGACTCTGCCGATCGAGGATCGGTATTCCTATGACGAAGACTACATGAAAAACACCCTGGCAAAACTAATGGGCGGCCGGGTCGCGGAAGAGCTAGTCTTCAACCACAAGACCAGCGGTGCCAGTGATGATATAGAAAAAGCAACCACCATAGCCCGCAAGATGGTAACGGTCTATGGCATGAGCGAGTCCATGGGACCAATCGCTTTCGGACAAAAAGAGGAGGCGATCTTTCTCGGCCGAGAGATTGCCCAGCACCGGGACTACAGTGAGAAAACTGCCATCAGCATTGACGAGGAGGTTCGGCTCATTGTTGACGAGGCTTACAACACTGCCAAAGGGATCCTCCAGGAGCACGAGGACCTTCTCCACAAGATTTCCGAAACCCTCATCGAAAAGGAAACCCTGGATGGCAAAGAGATCGATGCCATCATAGAGGCCACCAAGCCGGGGCTAGAGTTCACCCCAACTGTGACCGCCGCAGATGTGGTTGCGGAGGAACGCCGCCAGGCCAGAGACAGCCAACCTCAACCGGAACCCCAGGAACAAGAGGATCCCGTTACCGCCAAAGAAACAGACCTTCCCAAGGATAAGCTCGGAGAGACCCAGGCGTGAACCGGCCGCGCTTTACCATCCATTGCGACGAACAAACCTTGGAGTTGGGCGAGCGGTCCCTGCTCATGGGGACCATTAACGTCACTCCCGATTCATTCTCCGACGGCGACCGTTTTTTTCAAACAGAGAAAGCCATCAAACAGGGAGAACTCCTCGCCTCTGAGGGGGCGGACTTGCTGGATGTTGGCGGCGAATCCACCAGACCATTTTCTGATCCTGTACCTTTGGAGGAAGAACTGCGGCGGGTCATCCCGGTTGTAAGTGAACTGGCAAAGCGCACCTCTATTCCCATTTCCATTGACACCTGCAAAGCCGAAGTGGCTCGGACTGCCTTGGATGCAGGTGCAACGATGATCAATGATATCAGCGGGCTGCAATTTGATCCGCAGATGGTAGAACTGGCTGCAGCTGCAAAGGTTCCGCTCGTTCTTATGCACATGCAGGGCACCCCACGAAGCATGCAGATCGAGCCACACTATGGTTCGCTGTTTTCCGAAATCATCGCTTTTTTGGAAGAACGCATTCAATTTGCTTGCGCCGGAGGGGTCTCCCGCGAACGTATCATTGTTGACCCGGGCATTGGCTTTGGCAAGACCGTAAACCACAATCTGCTGTTAATCAAGCACTTGGATGCTTTGGCCACACTAGGCTTACCCATCCTCCTCGGCACTTCACGCAAGTCCTTTATTGGTGAGGTGCTGGACAAGGAAGTCACCGAGCGCGAACCTGGTACATGGGCCACAGTCTGCGCAGGCATAATCAAAGGAGCCCATATTATCCGAGTCCATGAAGTTGCCACCTGCCGTCAGCTGGCTGATATGACAGACGCTATCATAAACGCATAGCGCATAGAGCATAGCGCTAAGCGATTAATCTATTGAACTGTTAATCAACTATTCCTAAACTCGTTTAGATTTCGCTATGCGCTCTGCGCCAGGCGCTTTGCGATGAAGAGGGGCGTAAGATGGGTAAAATCTTCGGAACCGACGGGATTAGAGGGGTAGCCAATGTCTATCCCATGACAACGGAAATGGCCATGCAGTTGGGCCGGGGCGTAGCGTACGTCTTCAAAAATGACAAGCGCCGTCACAAGATCGTTATTGGTAAAGATACCCGACTCTCAGGCTATATGATTGAAAACGCCATAGCCTCAGGCATCTGTTCCATGGGAGTGGATGTGCTCCTAGTGGGACCACTGCCTACCCCGGGTATCTCCTTTATCACCAGCAGCATGCGGGCGGATGCCGGTGTGGTCATTTCTGCCTCTCACAATCCTTTTCAGGACAATGGTATCAAGTTCTTTTCCCGCGACGGGTTCAAGCTCGACGATGAAATTGAGGAAAGAATCGAGGACCTCATTTTCTCTAATAACATTGATCACCTTCGACCAACCGCCGAAGAGGTGGGTAAGGCCTTCCGAGTGGATGATGCTGTGGGCCGGTACGTGGTTTTCTTGAAAAATACCTTCTCTAAGGATCTCACTCTGGACGGCATCAAGATTGCGGTGGATTGTGCCAACGGCGCCTCTTATAAAGTTGCGCCCGCTGTTTTCGAGGAACTGGGCGCCAACCTGGTACTCACTGGTGTGAAACCGAACGGCTACAACATAAACGACGACTGTGGTAGTGTTTACCCCCAGGTGACTGCTGATCTGGTGAAAGAATCTGGAGCTCAGCTGGGGATTGCCTTTGATGGAGATGCGGACCGGCTCATTTGTGTGGATGAAAAGGGAGCAGTGGTGGACGGTGACCAGTTAATGGCGATTTTTGCGGCCCGCATGCTCAGAGAAAAGCGGCTGAACCACTCCACCCTGGTCACCACCGTCATGAGCAATTTGGGATTAGAAGTAACCCTCAAGTCCTTGGGCGCTAGTCTTGAGAGGACTGCGGTGGGTGACCGTTATGTGGTGGAAAGAATGCGAACTGGTGGCTTTAACCTGGGCGGTGAACAGTCCGGCCACATCATTTTTCTCGATCACAATACCACTGGCGACGGCATCCTTTGCGCCCTCCAACTCCTGGAGGTTATGCTTACTGAAAACAAGCCCCTGTCTGAACTGGCTGCCATTATGGATCGCTATCCCCAACATCTGGTCAACGTCCGCGTCAAAGAGCGTAAACCTCTGGATGAGTTCCCCGAGATTACCCGTGCCGTGAAGCAGGTTGAAGAAAAACTAGGCGATGATGGTCGCCTCCTCATCCGGCCTTCAGGAACTGAGCCCGTGATTAGGGTAATGATTGAAGGGAAAGATCAGGATCTCGTGGTGGAACTGGCCGAGGAGACCGCGGCCACAATTGAACGAGTAATGGCATAAAGGTGGACCACTCCCATGTTACTTGCCATTGACATAGGCAATACCAATACCGTCCTGGGCCTGTACAGGGGTGCTGAACTCGTCACCGATTGGCGTATTCGTACCGAACAGGACATGACCGCCGATGAGTACGGTATTATGATGCACAACCTCTTTGCAGCCAAGAATGTCCAATTTAAAGACGTGACTCACATGGTGGCCTCATGTGTAGTGCCCCCAATGCTCAACACCGTGGTTGAATTCGCCAACAAGTACTTTGAGATTGAACCTCTTCTGGTCGGGCCAGGAATCCGCACCGGAATGCCCATCTACTACGACAATCCCAAAGAGATCGGTGCTGACCGGATTGTCAATGCAGTAGCTGCCTATGAAAAATATAAGACCAGTGTGATTATTGTCGATTTCGGCACTGCTACTACCTTCGATTATGTCTCCCCCAACGGCGAATACTTGGGTGGAGTCATCAGTCCCGGAGTCATGATCTCCTGCGAAGCACTCTTTCAAAAAGCCTCAAAGCTGCCGAGAGTGGAGATTTTCGCCAAACCCAAAGCCGTTCTCACCAAGGACACCATTAGCGCCATGAACGTCGGCATAGTATATGGTTATGCCGGTCTAGTGGATGGTATTGTGAGCCGGATCAAAGAGGAGGCCGGTACCAATCCTATGGTAGTGGCCACCGGTGGCTTGGCCCGTTTAATTTCGGCTGAATCTGAAGAAATTGAACTGGTTGACGACGACCTCACTTTGGAAGGGCTCAGAATCATTTTTGAACGGAATCAGGGAGAAGAGAAATAGACGCGGGGACCCGCCCGCAAAGTTTGCACCGTCACACCAATTCAGGTAGTCAAAAACGTCAGGTCGAGCAAACCCGTTTTTTATGACAACTGTAATCAAACCACCCCGACTGCAACCTGGAGACCGGGTAGGAGTACTGGCACCGGCCAGTCCCTGTCCAGTAGACGAACTCGAGTCAGGCTGCCTCATCTTGGAGAAAATGGGTTTGGAGGTAGTTGTGGACGTGGGAAGCGAGAGCCTGCAAGCCGACTACTTGGCCGGAAGTGACGAATACCGTGCCTCTCGATTTAACCAATTCGTCCAAGATCCCGAAATACGGGGTCTGTTTTGCGCCCGGGGCGGGTACGGCTCCCTGCGTATTCTTTCAGAACTCTCATACGACCGCTTACGATCTACTCCCAAACCATTGGTAGGATTCAGTGACATCACCGCCCTGCTTCTCGCCTGTTACAGGCAGACCGGCTTGGTCTGCTTCCATGGCCCTACCGTTTCTACCCTGGCCACGGCTGACCAAAACACCGTGGATTCTCTCTGGAAGGCTCTGAGTATTACTGAACCCATGCAGGTGCATTTTCCTGAGGCACTCTGCCTCAAACCGGGGAGTTGTGTGGGACCAGTGCTCGGCGGTAATTTCACCACCCTCAGTCACCTGCTGGGCACGGACTTTTTTCCATCATTTACTGGCGCTATTCTTTTGCTGGAGGACAGGGGTGAGCCCACATACAGGATTGACCGCATGTTGACCCAGCTGCTCCACACCGGTTTCTTCGGCGATGTCGCCGGTCTAATCCTGGGCGATTTTTCCGAAAGTGGCCCACGCGATGAACTCAATGAACTGGTCCAGGAACGGCTTGCCTCGACCTCCTTTCCCATACTCTCCGGCGTTCCCATTGGCCACGAGCAGCAAAACCTTACCCTACCCCTCGGCCTGCCCGCAACTTTGGACGCAGAAGCCGGTACACTAACCTATCACCAGGCGGCCACGACACCATGAGCGGGGAAAAGAGAATCCTGCAGCTGCTATTAGAAGCTGTCGCCGGAGGTGTGTTTCCTGGGGCCGTACTGTTGGTTGCTCGTCACAAAAAGACCCTCTTCTGTGAAGCGGTGGGAAATGGAGCCGGACTTCCAGCACCGCGGCTCATGACCAGCCAAACCCGTTTCGACCTCGCCTCCCTTACAAAACCTCTGGCCACTGCCTTGACGGTACTCTGTCTTGTCAGCCAGGAAAAGCTTCAACTGGATGATTCACTGGCAGAGCTTCTGCCCTCAAC
>PPDG01000342.1 GCA_002899795.1 Desulfobacteraceae bacterium
GAACAAAGACCAGATGGAATCGATTGTACGGTTAGCCGAGCGTCTGGGTGCGGGTTCAGTGAAGTTCAATGTCGTGCAGCGCACGGCCCGGGGGGAAAAACTGTATGAGTCTGATGTAGCCTTGTCCATTGAGCAGCTTGTGGAACTGGGAAGGTGGGTGGAAAATACTTTGTCGGAGTCAACAGATTTGCCTGTCTATTATGATCACCCGCCGGCTTTCCGTCCACTGGGGAAAATGTTTGGAAAAAATGGAGATGGTTGTGGGGTCTGCGGTATTTTGGGAATTCTGGGTGTTCTGGCAAACGGTTCGTATGCCCTATGCGGTATTGGAAAGACGGTACCCGATCTTGTTTTCGGGGACGCGAGCAAAGATCCTCTCCAGGATATCTGGAACAACAATCCACTTCTTATGGAACTCCGTGAGGGACTTCCCCAGCGGTTTGAGGGGATCTGCTGCCGTTGTCTAGTGAAAGGACTTTGCCTGGGAAGTTGTGTTGCACAGAATTATTACCGAAGCAAGAATATTTGGGCACCGTTCTGGTTTTGCCAGGAGACGCACAATCGTGGTTATTTTCCTGCAAGTCGTATTATCCCAAGTACATGAGGGGTGTTTCAACCGGAATAATAAATAGAAAAGAGATTAGAAATTTTGGCACTAAGTCGTGGAACTTCAGCAATTTTCAGATTGTTCCTTCAAAGGTCGGAGGGAGAAAATAGGTCATGGACAAGGCGAAGTATGAAAAGCCCATGTTGGTAGAACTAGGTTTCGATAGTGAGGTGATGGGTACCAAGTGCATTCAAGGCCCTGCCAATTCCCCTCAATGTAAGTCCGGACCTACTGCGAGGAATCGGTGTCAGGCCGGCACAAGCCAAGCACTGCCTATCTTGTGTAATGCGGGCGGGGCTGCTGCGAGTTAGATACCTGGTTGTTAAATCGTGTGGTGGATTGGGCTCTATAAAGTCGGCTCGCGGAGGCTGGGTGTAAAACTAGCTCGTGAATTTGCACAAGTGAAACCACGGGATATAGGGTTTAGCCAATGATTCAGAATTACCTGGTCAAGACTGCTGTTTCGGGCGGCTACCTCCTGCTTCTGGGCAATGGGCAGGGATGGCAACTCATTCCCAATCCGGAGGTGATGTTCGAGGTAGGGGAACTCGGAAGGATAATGGGCCTTAGACCTTGTGAGCCCAATGGATACCCAAAACTGATTTTCACCCGGCGGGGAAACGCGAAAACCGAAGATGAGGAGGCGAGGTGGCGGTTTGATGAGGGTATAGAACTGGATCTACGGAGACTTGGTTGGAAAGCCCATGACCTAAGGTTTCTCAGATTCTGGTCCCACGCTGATGTGCCGGACTTGATCTGTGAGATGAGACACGAGGAGGGAGACTACCAGCGGAGAATTTTGAGCATGCGATTTTCTCTTTATCCGATTTATCAGCAGGTGGAAGAGTCGGGTGGGCTTCCCCTCCATGCCGGGTTGGTTGAACATAATGGGAAGGGTGTCCTGTTGGCAGGGCCAAAAAGTACTGGTAAATCTACCTGTTGCCGCCGCCTGCCAAGGTCCTGGTATCCACTTTGCGATGAAGAAACCCTAATAATAAGGGTTGATCAAAAACAATACCTGGCACACCCTCTCCCAACATGGAGCGATTACCTCTCCAAGCGGTCCGAGCAGACATGGAGCGTCCATAATCATGTCCCCATATCTTCGATTTTTTTTCTGGAACAGGCAGGTTCCGACGAAGTAATTCCCCTGGGCCGGGGAGAAGCTGCTGTATTCATTAACCAATTAGCTACGCAGATTTCTTGTCGCTATTGGAATAATCTGGATCATGAAGACTTGATGTCTCGAAAAACGAAGCTTTTCGAAAATGCATCCGAACTCGCTAGAGCAGTCCCTGCATTTAGGCTTCGCGTGAGCTTAAAGGGTCGGTTTTGGGAGGAGATGGAAAAAGTTTTGCACTAGACAGCCAATAGAACCAATGGAACGACCAGAACTCAAATCAATGAACTATATTGGTACCAGTATGAATCCTACATTGAAGCCCGGGGATCGACTGGACACTGTTCCTTACGACAGGCAGGAAATCCGGCGGGGAGATGTGATCGTGTTCATTTCTCCTGCGGATGAGTCTAAAGTTGTCCACCGCGTTGTCTCCGTGGATTCAAATGGAATCAGAACCCGGGGAGATAACTGCAATCGTATTGATCCCTGGGTTCTCAGTCCAGATCAGATTGTAGGGCGAGTGATCTCCGTGCACAGAAGAAACAGGCGGCGAAGAATTTTTGGGGGATTTTGGGGAAGCGTTTTCGCAGGAACCGCCAGAGCCTTATATGCGATAGATTCGCATACGTCTATTTTGCTGCGCCCCTTCTATGATCGACTGGCTAGATCAGGAATCTTAAGGCGTTTGGTGCCTGTTTCGATAGAACCAAGAGTTATTTCATTTAACCACTCAGGAGGAAGTGAGCTGCAACTCTTGATGGGGCGATGGGTGATCGGCAGACGGCTACCGGGCATGGCTCGGTGGCACATCCGACGACCTTTTCGGCTCTTTGTTGATGAAGATTCTCTGCCCAGAAATCCGGCAAGACAAAGATCATAATATTCTTGGTTAGTGGTTGGGAGTTGTTAATAAAAGAAAATATCAAATTACCCAAACGGCATTAAAAAGATGAGTGAGACGAATAACTTAAAAAGAGATCTGCAACACGACATTCAAATGGCGCGAAAGAAGTTTGAAGGTTACGAGAAACTATATATGGGTTTGAGCGGAGACGGAAAAAAGTATCTTCGAAATCAATCCAAGACGTATAAAAGGAGTGTACTAGATATTCAACAGTTGATTCTCCCGTCTATTCAAAGAAATTGTCCATCATGCATAAACTGTTGTCAGCTAGACACTCCGGAACTATCTATTTATATTGCAGGAAGTTTAGGCTGTTTTCAGTTTGTTGATTACATATTAGTTAGATCTGACACTGTATTGCCTGATCCTATTTTTAAAAACATGAAAGGTAATTTGTGTGCATTTTGGGCAGAAGGTTGCATTCTTCCAATCGATTGTAGGAGTTTTACATGCATTAACTACTTTTGTGACAAACTAAAAAAAGAAATTGATATGAATGTCATTGCAGGACATTTAAATACTATAAAATCAGTTATGGATAGTTTTTTAATCCAAAAGTGTTTAGGCATAAATAAATAATCCTAATGTGATAATAGAGATTTAATATGAGCTTAGACTGTTTGAGGAGATAAAATAATTATCCCATGAATCATTTAACTAATGTAAATTCAGCTACTGCTTTAACTCTAAAAGAGACGATCTCAGAGATCTGCCCCGATCTCAATCTGTGTGGGACGACAGATAAATCTCCTCTTGATCTTTCAGACGAACTATTGGCCTATATCTGCTCGGTAATAAGAGATGAGTCTCCAACAGCTCCAGATGCAACAATAGAGCAATGGGTGGAACTCCTAGAGGTCCTCAGAGCCAATTGGCTAATTCCTCTATTTTACAGTAAAATCGGCTCCTTGCCACAGGAATGTCGCCCGCCAGAACCTATAGCCGATGAAATGAGGCAGGATTTTCTCATCAGTGTTGTACGTTCTCTTCACATGGAGAGACAGCTTCGGGAAATCATTGAAGGGTTCCAGGAGCAAGGTGTACGGGTCCTGGTTTTGCGGGGGCCTGCCCTGGCATTTTCACTGTATCCAGATCCAGCGATGAGGCCAAGTTGTGATCTTGATCTGTTGGTGCTTCCGGAGCAAGTGGTTCAGGCGCGAGATATACTGGAGGATTTGGGTTATAAATGTTTGGCCAAAAGGTTCGAAACATCCAGGGATTTTTTCCGCGAGGAGTGCTTCATCCACCAAAAGAACCCGGGTAACAAGTTTCCGGTTGATCTCCACTGGGTCCACTGGGAATTGCACCCCTTTTTCAAGGGCAGTAAAGAAGTTGACATACAGGATCTTTTTCAGAGGGCCTGGAAGGTTGAGACCCCAACTCTGGCTTTCGAGACCCTACACCCAGTGGACTATCTCATTCATTCGGCAATTCACTTGATAATGATCCATAAAAATGAAATGCGGTTAAGTTGGATTTATGACACGGCACTGCTTGCCCAACACCTTCAAGTGCCCGATGACTGGGAAACACTGCAGGAAAGGTGCGTCGCCTGGAGTGCTCGGATACCTTTGGAGAATTGCTTAAGAATGGCTCAAGTCTGGGCTGGACTCGAGCTACCGGAAGGATTCGATGACTTCTCCACTTGGCCCCAACCCACGGAGGATGAACGCACTGTTTGGGCAGATACGATGCGGCACCATTGGGTGACCATTTTGTTGAAACGATCGCTTTCGAATCCCTCCTTGCTCCTAAAACGTGTTCCATCCCTTTTGCGGCTGCTCTTTCCCCATCCTGATATTGTGCGATTCTGCTACCCGACCTCCAGTAATTGGCTGCTTCCTGTCTCGTATGTGCGCCGTTGGCTAAGATGGATTGACGATCTGGTTATTAATAGGATTGGTGAATTGAAACAAAGAGGTTAAAGACTTTAAGCATTGTAGAAATGCAATTTCACCCCCACCCTAACCCTCCCCCGTCGAGGGGGAGGGAACGTTTTGTGCACGCCATGATTCCCCCTCCCCTGGCGGCCTCTGGCTCGGAGAGCCTACGCCTCGGAGAGGAGGGGGCTAGGGGGAGGGGGAAGATTAGAATGAAACCATCAAAGGTTAAATTGTGACGAACAGCTGGTGGACATATTTAAAATCTGGGCTTTCGCGAAAGCTCCCGAAAGACCGCATTGGTGGTCAGGACGGCTACGGGTCCATAAAGGCTAGCCTGAAGAACCTGCGCCCTTTTGTTGGCCGACACTACCGCAAGGGTGCAGTGGGTGTCCTCCTCGTCTTGATGACCTCTTTGTTTGGTATTCCTCAACCGCTCATAATGCGTTACCTGGTTGACGATGTGATCCTGGGCCGTCAGCTTGGCCTCCTAGCGATAGCCGTCATTCTGCTGGCTGGCATCTCCCTGGCGGAAAAGTTAACTGGCCTCTTGCAGCAATTCTATTTTGCCCGCTTTGAGCAGGAGGTAACACTCGACATCCAAGAAGACCTTTTCAGCCGTGTTCTGCGCTTTCCCAAGGGTTTTTTCGATGAAAATCAAACAGGCTACCTGATGTCTCGCCTGTCATCCGATGTCGAAGGGCTGCGCTGGTTTTTTTCCAGCACCATTGTCTACATAATCAGCAACATCCTGCGATTTGCGGGAGGAGTGGTACTGCTTTTCTACCTGGAGTGGAGACTGGCCATCGGTGTCCTGGTGATTGTCCCCGGACTCGTACTCTGTATACGTTACTTTTCAAAGAAACTTCATGTCCTGAGCCATCAGGAAATGGAACAGGAGGCCACGGTCTCAAGTCATTTGCAGGAGTCGCTTTCTACGGTCTCTTTGATCAAGGCCTTCTCCAACGAAGCGCGCACAGTGAAGCGTTTCATGTCTCAACTGAAAGAGGCATTTCACCTTTCGCTGGAGCAAACCACGGTAAGTTCCGTTGCCAATCTGGTAATCAATTCCATGCCAGGAATGGCAAAGGTCGCTGTACTGGCGTTGGGGGCTTACTGGGTGATTCAGGGCCATTGGAGTTTGGGTTCTTTGCTCGCTTTTATCGCCTACCTGGCTTATGTATTTGGCCCGGCGCAGTTTTTGGCCAGTGCCAACCTTCAACTGCAAAATGCACGAGCGGCGCTGGAACGTGTTTCGGCTCTCTATGACATCATTCCGGAAGAGAGCATGGCAGGCGGCAAAACAGTTGAGCGGCTGAGAGGTGAGATCGAGTTCAAGAACGTCTCTTTTGCCTATGACGCCCGGGAACCGATACTCAATGATATTTCTTTCCGGATCCAACCCGGAGAACGGGTAGCCATTGTAGGCCCCAGCGGCGTGGGCAAGACCACACTCTTGAGCCTTATTCTCCGTTTTTACAGGCCCAATGCAGGAGAAATTTACTTCGATGGCCAACCGGCAAGGGACTATGAACTTGGTTCATTGCGACAGCGGATTGGCTACGTCGCTCAGAGCACACTCCTTTTATCCGGATCTATTATGGAAAACCTTTGTTACGGCAATCCAGAGGCCAGGGAAGAGGAAGTCTCAAGGGCGGCCAAAGTTGCTGGTATCCATGATTTCATAGCGAGCCTACCGGAAGGCTATGAGACCGAGATCGGTGAAGAGGGAGTTAAACTCTCGGAAGGACAAAAACAGCGACTCGCCCTTGCCCGGGCCATAGTGAAAGATCCGGACATTCTGGTGCTGGATGAGCCAACCTCTGCGCTGGATAGCCAGACGGAAAAGACCATTTTTCTATCTCTCCCATCTGTTATCGAGAACAAGACCCTTTTTGTGGTGGCCCACCGGCTTTCTACTATCATGAATGCCGATCGGATCTTTCTTTTAGATCAGAACCGCCTCATTGCCATTGGCACCCATGAGTCACTGCTAGAGACCAATGATTACTATCGTTCCATAGTTTCCCACCAGCAGGTCCAACCGGAACAACCGTCTCCAGGTACTGGACCCTATTATATGTAGCGTCGCCTGGAAAGACCCCTTTGCCATGACATAAAATACTCCTGTGTCCCCCTTTACGAAAGGGGGATAAAGATGCTGTCCGATAACTATCAAATTTGCTGTTTCGTGGAGTTGGTACTACTTCAAGAAGTC
>PPDG01000262.1 GCA_002899795.1 Desulfobacteraceae bacterium
AGGTTTCAGTGTTCCCCGCTGGCGCTTCGCTTCAGACGGGATCTTAGACAGGTTTCAGTTTTTTTGTTTTTCTTCCCTGACACCTGACACCCGACACCTGAAACCCTGAGATTTGGTGCTTGGAGTTTGCGACTTCATAGAGTCCAACACTCCAACACTACCCAGGCACGATAGTACCCTCGCCTACCTACACAGCCTGAGCCAGAGGGCGGCAGCCACACCCCAAATGGCGTTAAAGAAGAGCACGAGCACAGGAGTCATATTCCCCAGGGCAAGACCGAACATACCCTTATTGGCCTGCATAGGAAAAATGATGAAGAACATCACCAGGGAGGGCCCCAGGCTGTACAAAAGACCACGACTTATCACTGAGCGGCGCAATATAGGCAGCAAAAACAGAAACCCCCATATCCCACCCCAGACAATGCGGGGGTAAAGCCAGGCAGGGGTCAGTTGAGGGGCAATCTTGACTCCCAGGGCTGCACTGATTCCCAGGTTGCCAAAGTTCCAAACCACGAGACTATTTAACACTCCCCCCACACATCCCGCTACAAAAACTAAGGAAAGAGTTCGGAAGATACTTGTCATTGTAAGCTCCAATTAGTCCGTTGTCCGTAAACTGAAATGCCTAAAATGTACTAAAGTGTCTAAAATGTCTAAAATTAAAGAAAATACTACCCTGAAGAATTGCTGATTTCAAGTGGGTCTGCGATTACAAACGGTAGGATTTGCAACGGACTACGGATCCGCCGCAGGCGGAACATTACTTGAACCTTTCATCCGCCTCCGCAGCCGCTACTCTCTCTGCCTTGCCGGCGAGCCAACCTATTCGTCCCACCTCTCTCGAGTCAAATTCCTGCACGTATGGCTTGATATCCAGCAAGGGGGTGGAGTCGACAATGTCTACCTCCTCGATGTGAAGTGTGCACCCCTCGATTCTCACAAGCCGTACAACCGAGATTCCTATAGCGTTGGGTCGCCTGGGCGCTCTGGTGGCGAAGACTCCTCGCATAGAATCATCCAAATAGGGCTTCACCATCAGCGAGTATCCTTGGGAGAGATGGAAATGATAGAGAAGAAAAATATGCGAAAACCCGTCTAGATCTTTCAAACCATCACTACACTCAGGGATTACCTCTACGGTGCCGGCCACTCCCCGGGCTCCAGCAGGCTGAATAGGCATCCCTTTTGTCTCTTTGAAGGGTGAATGAATGACGCCAATGGGGCGATATCTTATTTCTTGCATGGCTTACCTCTCATCATTCTTTGTGATCGCAAGCAGCCTCCGGCCCGGAGGGGCCTACCACCTGGAGGGAGCTTACTCTTGCAGAGAGAACAGACTGGGAATCACTTTTACCCTTCGTAGGCAGCTAATTTCCGAATACCATACCGCATCGGCAGCCAGACAGCAGCAATATTCACTAGCACCATGAGAAAAATGGAGCCGCCGACATACAACCATTGGAAAAAGCTGAGGGAATGGTGGCGGGCCTGGGCCATGAACAGGATGTAGACGGGCCCCGCTTCCAGAACAACCACCATTGCTATGAAGCCCATAGCCAGGATCATGTAGAGCAGCCCGCCAAAACCTGTGGCAACTTGGGTTACGTTCTCGGCCTTGAAGTTTGGGAAGACGGCGCCCATGCCTACTCCAAGAGCGGTGATGCCAAAAACCATGGAGAAAATGGTGATGGGTGCCAGCCAGCGCATCAGAGCGCTCACTTGAAGCAATTCGTTCGTGGCGATGGTCAGGATCAGACCAAGGAGCAGCAAAGGCGCAAGATAAAAAAGGAACTTGCTCCACAGTAACCGTCTCATACTCAACGGGGCACTTTGCATAATCCAGAATGAAAAGCCTTCTCCGCTCACCGCCGTAAATACGAAACGTACGCCGATAGAGGCCAGGACAAATCCGGCCAGACCAACATTCAGAAAGGCGATGAGATTTTGCAAATAAAAAGTGGGCACCTTAACACTGTCCAGAGGCAAAACGCTGTAATTGTAAAGATAGAGCACAATAAGAGCTAAGATCAGGAGTAGCTGTGACCACTGGGTATTGTCGCGGAAGAAGAACTTCAGGTCTTTGCCCATGAGACTCAGAGTCTGGGAGCGACGCGGTGTTCTGGGCCTGAGCCGCTTGGGAACCAGGCCCAGAAATCTGCCAGCCAACAGACGTCCGCTTTCTTGGGACTTGGACCAGCCCTCCGGGTAAACCCTAATCGCCACAAAGGCACACACCACCAAACTGGCCAAACCGTTCACCCACAAAAATCCCTGGTAAAAACCACTGGACATGGCTGAAGGTCTCAGAAGAGGCCAAATCGCCTCACTGGCCCAACTGCTGGGCAGATAAGGTGAGGCCGGAGCACTGAGCGCTCGAAAATAAGTGATCACACTGGCGAAAGCGTCTGGATCTACCAACCTTTCCGGTCGCGTAAACCGGAAGAGAAAGAAAAGGAGAATGATCACCAAAAGGGAAAGGAGAAAAAGTATATCCCGGCTGCGCTGGGCTGGAAAGACCTGCACCAAGATCATGGTGAGGGTTATCCCCAGAGCTGCTGCCAGGATCAGATAGGGAATAATCACACTGACAAGACCGAGATAATAGACAAGGGACGCCTGGTAGACAAGGCCGTAAGCTGTGAAGATGGGAATGCCAAAAAGCAGTACCATCCATGAACTCTCAACTAACGTATCCAGAAAACGAGCCGCAAAAATTTCTCCTACGGAAACCGGGGTAGCGTGAATTATTTCTAAATCCTGCGACAGAAAAAACGTATTGAGAGCTACCAGTACGTTACTGAAGATCAACAACCCGAAAAAGGTAAGATACACCATGGTGAGAAGCTTGTAGGCTAGCAGGTCGCCAAATTCTTCCACTGCCTGAAAATAGCGGAGCACCCGGTAGAATATCACATATATTCCGACCCAGAAGCCAACAGCCACAACCAACAGAGAACCTGCTTTGATAAGGGATCGGCGGCCGCCAAAAAATAAGCCGTTTCTGAAACCCCACCAGCGTGGGGCAAGTAAAGTCAATACCTTCATAGCCCAAACCAATTATGGGATGAGTCGCAATCCGCAATCAAAGAATCCAGTAGTCAGTAAGCAGTAGGCGTAAGGCTCAGGGCACAAGGCGCAAGGCGCACAAAAGCACATCCGAAAGCCCAAGCACCAAATATCAGGGTTTCAGGTGTCAGGTGTCAGGGAATTAAAGAGAAGGCGCTGAAAACCTGCCGCCTTACCTTCCCTTTGTCGCCTTGCATATAAAATCTTTTTACCCTATGCCCTACTTGTCCTGAGCCTGTCGAAGGATGCCCTATGCTCTATGCCTCCACAATCTAAAATCTAATACCCTTCAATTCCTCAATTGTTTTGGTTAATGAAACCAATATCTTCAGTGCTTTCGGTCTCAGCGCCGGTCAGATGCAAAAATATGGACTCCAAGCGTGAATCTTCTTGGCCAGCCAACTCCTTGAGCTCAGCGACGGTACCCTCTGCAAGGAGTTCTCCCTTTTGGATGATGCCGATGCGATCGCAAAGTTCTTCTGCAACTTCAAGGGTATGGGTGGACATGAACACGGTGAGACCGCTCCGTTTCAATCTCGTGAAGATTCGCTTAATGAGCCGAGCCCCTTTGGGATCAAAGCCCACAAGAGGTTCATCCACAATGAAAACCCTTGGTTCATGCAGCAAGGCAGCACTCATGATTAACCGTTGTTTCATACCATGGGAATAGCTACCCACCAGTTCCTTGGCCCATTCTGCCAATTCAAAGAGTTCGAGAAACTGCTGGATCCTCTTTTCTCGTCCCGCACCATTGAAACCGTACAGATTGGCCATGAAGGACATGAATTCTGACCCTGTGAGTTTTTCGTACAGAAACGGACGATCCGGAATAAATCCTACCCGTGCCTTCACTTCGATGGGATGTTTCAGCAAATCCAGGTCATCAATATAGATACTCCCTGAGGTTGGACGCATGATTCCGGCGAGCATCTTGATGGTGGTTGTTTTACCGGCTCCGTTGGGCCCGAGAAATCCATAAATCTCTCCGGGCGCCACCATCAAGCTCACGTTGTCCACCGCAGTGACTTGTTTGAAGCGTTTTGTAAGTTCTTCCAGGCGAATCATGTTCTATCCTCTAAGTAGTGTCCGTCTTCAGTAGTCGAATGGCAAGCAGAGCTTGCTCCTACATTGGTTCCCGTTCATCAGTAGAACGTACAATCTTCATTCATAGTCTATGACTTTGATACCTAGCCTTCCGAGAACTCTCACCAACCGCACCTGGCGATCTAGCCCTCCCGTAATGAGCCGAACATGGGTGGGGTCCGCAGGCACTTGGTTCAAAAGGGAATCCACGGCAACCCATTCCCCCACGTAGACTTCATTCCAGGCGTGATAATAGAAGCGGCCTTTGGTGTAAAGGAGACCCGCAACGATCCTCGTGGGAACGCCCACAGATCTGGCCAGGGCAGCAAAGAGCACGCTATGCTCATTGCAATCTCCGGCCCGCATCTTGTAAACTCCAAACGCGTTTGGAATGGATAGCGTCGGCCGCTTTTCAAGATTGTGATAGACCCAGGAGCTAATGAGCTCAACAGCCCGCAAAGCATCCTTTTCCTCACCCACAATGGCCGCGGCCTGCTCTTGCAAGATCGGCTCGTCGCTCTGAACCAGTAAGCTCGGCTGCAAATCCCGAGCCATCTCGGCAGTGCTCAAGGGGATTTGCACTGATGAGATTTGTGGCAAAACCTCGCGAACTATGAAGAGCTCTCCTTCGCTCAACTGTTGTCTGCCACCTGCCAAGTCCCAACCCTCACCAGTAATGCCCGTGAGTTGCAGGCGCAAACTTCTCAACAGCCTGGGCCGAGCAATGGTGCGATCTGGAACCACAGCCGCCTCACGCACTAATTCTGCGGGTGTCGCCTCGGCGAAACCGGCGACAGCATCCTTGCGGTCGCTCCTCACCATAGTCAAACCCAGAAACCCTTCTTCTTTGAGCACCTCCCCATATGGGCTAACCCAGGTCCTGAGCTTGACGCCGTGAAACTCCAATACCACGCGATAAGCCTCCAAATTTCGGGAACCAATCTGGATTGTTTCCTTCGCCTCTACTCGCAGCGGCACCATAGTCTGACTTAAGGTGGAAGGATCAAAGAGCGCCAGCCTATAGGTATTCCCCTCTCGCAAGCTCTGTTGAGCGATGAATGACTTCATCCCACTACCCAAATAAATGGGATGAGAGAGCGGTAGTTGCTGACTGCGTTCCTGACCGGCCATCTGACTTACGAGCAGCAAGCTGCCGTCCTTTATACCGCCGCTGAGATTGTAGTAAATGGGGCCGGCTTGGAGACGAAAAGTGAAGGATTTCAGGGAGAAATCCGGCTCCAGCTTAGCTTGAACCCTGGTAAATAGATCTTGGATATCCCCGAGGAAATCGAGGCGGAGAAACAGCTCTTCGGTAAGCGCGTACCCTTCAGACCGTGGCCGGATTTCTGTGTGGCTGTACCCGGTTCTGTTGCCATGTTGATATATGGTAAACCATTCTTCCTGGAGTTCTTGGCTGGCCAGTTGTTGTACTTCCGGGGTGAGAACCTCTCCCCCGCCATAGTTAAGGCGATAGACGAAAACTGCCACATAACAAATCCAGGCAGCCAAAATCGCAATGGCGAGGGCAAGGCCCAGCCTTTTTCGCCAGGGTTTTTTTCTAATGGTGCTCATCTTGCCTGCGCCTGACCAGCTCCTCAGCATTTTGGAGCATTTGTTGAAATTCTCCCTGCTCTAGTCCCGCCCCTAAAGCAATCTTTTCGACCATCTCCCCCGGCAACAGGTCTCCTGGCGCATGGGCATCCGAGTTGAGTATCAGGCTAGCCCCTGCTGCCCGGGCCACTCTCGCCACATGCCCGTTGGTGAAAGAGTGGCCTTTACGGCCTGAGATTTCCAGAAGAATGCCACGCCGTGCCGCCAGGGCTGCCTCCTCTGGCGTAAGCAGACCCGGATGGGCAAGAATGTCAATGTCAGCCTCTAGCCCAGCCTGATTTGTACCGGGCAGTACTGGTTCCATTATGGTCTCCCCATGGAGAACCACCAACCGCGCCCCCAACTTCCTGGCCTCCACCGCCAAAGGTGCAATGGTGGGAGGCGGCACGTGGGTAAGCTCAATTCCGGGCACTGCCTGAATGCGATTGTACTGATTGATTTCTGCCGCAGCTCGTACCACCCGAGGAATAATGAAATCTAAATTACTGCGGTCAGCGTGATCGGTGATACCGATGAAATGGTACCCCATTTCCTCGGCGCGTCGCACCAACTCGCTCACCACAAGTTCACCATCGCTGAATAAGGAATGAGTATGCAGGTCAATCAAAACATTACTCCTTTCTTTGGTGGAAAAAGTACCGGCAGAACATGCACAATCTGTTCCGACCGGTTTAATCAAAAGAGCCTGAAGGTAAGGGAGCGGCTCAAGGCACAGGGCCTGTGTTAGCTAGCAGCAGACAGACATTTGCACTAGGCAGTCAGCACTATACACCAAAAAGAAGAAGCCAGAAGTCAGAATCCAGAATTCAGGAGAAAAACAATCAGACTTGAGCTCCTATCAAATACTGGCTACTAAATTCTTTCATTCGTATTACTTCACATCTTGTATTTGCCGAAGTCCTCCGGTGAGAGATTTACCAGAATATCAGTCCACTTTTTG
>PPDG01000277.1 GCA_002899795.1 Desulfobacteraceae bacterium
ACAGGATCTCACGTACGGTCAAGTACTGTTCATCCTGTCCCAGCCTGCGCTCGCCCACATCTGGTGCACTCTGACGCCTTTTTCCTCGGCGTGGGTATACAACGTTAGGGTCTAGTCTTCTTTCTCTTTCTGGGCTTCTGCTACCAGTTGTTCCTGAAGGTGGGCCGGTACCTCCTCATAGTGCGAGTGTTTCATAGTGAACATGCCGCGGCCGCCGGTTTTGGAACGGAGATCGGGAGCATATTTGAGTACTTCAGACATGGCCACATGAGCTCTCACTATTTGATTTCTCCCCTTCGAGTCCATTCCCAACACTCTGCCTCGCCTGGAGTTGAGATCACCAATCACATCTCCCATGTGCTCATCTGGAACAGTCACCTCCACTTCCATGATCGGCTCCAGCAAGGTGGGCTCCGCTTCCGCAAGCCCCTTCTTGAAGCACATGGATGCGGCTATCTTGAAGGCCATTTCCGAGGAGTCCACATCATGTGATTTACCATCATAAAAACGGACTTTTAAATCCACCACCGGGTAGCCTGCTCGCACCCCCATCTCCTTGGCCTCATTAAGCCCTTTTTCCACGGCCGAAACAAAGCCGCGGGGGACATTCATTCCCACCAAAGCCTCTTCGAATTCAAAACCCGTGCCACGTTCAAGCGGAGAGAGATCAAAATGTACCTCGGCAAACTGGCCGCGACCGCCAGTCTGTTTCTTGTGCCGATAAACAACACCCGTCACAGCCTTCTTGATTGTCTCCCGGTATGGGACCTTCGGCGGTGATAGAACGACCTCGACGCCGAACTTCCTTTTTAGTTTGCCCATGGAAGCTTCGATGTGGATTTCGCCCATTCCCGATAGGATTGTTTCTCTTGTCTCTTCTTCGCGGTGTACTTGTAAGGTAGGGTCTTCTTCCATAATTCGAGCCAGAGAAGAGAAAATCTTGTCCTCATCTCCTTTACTCTTGGGTTGCACCGCCATTGAAACAATGGGATTCATGGTTTCGGGAACAGGGTAGACAATCGGATTATTCGGATCGCAGAGGGTATCGCCGGTGAGCGTCTCTTTCAACTTGGCCACCGCGACAATTTCGCCAGGGCCGGCACTTTTGATGGTTTGCTGGCTCTTCCCCTGCATGAGCATGAGGGTGCCGAAACGTTCTTTTGCCTCTTTGCTGGCGTTGTAGAAATTGCTGTCGGCTGTCAAGATTCCGGAAAAAATTCTCATGATGGTAAGTCTGCCGGCGTAAGGATCGCTAACAGTCTTGATTACCTGAGCACTTAACGGTTCGCCCTCTTCAGGCTTGCGCACCATTTCCTCACCATTCTTGGGGTTAACGCCCGTTTTGTCACCACGGTCCAGAGGAGTCGGCAGACACTGGACAATGAGGTCTAGCAACATCTGGGTCCCCATATTTTTGGTGGCAGAACCACAAGTGATAGGAATGATATCACCTGCCACGCAGCCGTTGCGGAGTCCTTCCACCAGTTCCACGTCGGTGAGTTCCTCGCCTTCCAGGTATTTCTCCAACAACACGTCGTCTGATTCGGCGATGCGCTCAATAATCTGTTCTTGCTGACTTGCCACCAGGTCTTCCAGGTCAGAAGGAACATCAATCTCCTGCATTTTGCCACTGCCGTCATCCTGAAACTGGTACGCTTTACCGCCGAGCAGATCTACCAGACCGCTGAAAGTCTCGGCCGCTCCTATGGGAAGGTGTACCGGGGTGGCTTTGTCACCGAATATCTCTTTGATCTCCTTGACAACTTTGAAGAAATCAGCACGTTCGCGGTCCATTTTGTTGATGGCTATAAGTCGTGGAAGATTGAGCTCGTCGGCAAATTCCCAGACCTTCTCTGTCTGCACCTTTACGCCGTCGATGGCGTCAATCAACACCACAGCCCCGTCCGCTCCGTGGAGACAGGTCTTGGTGTCGACCAGGAAGTTAAAATCACCCGGGGTATCAATGATGGTGATGGATGAATTCTGCCAGGTGAAGGTGCAGAAAGACGAACTTAAGGTTATTTTTCTGGCAATCTCTTCGGGGTCATAGTCCATAAGAGAAGCGCCGTCATCAACTTTACCCAGCCTCTTGGAGTTACCTGTGGTAAAGAGCATCGCTTCTGCCAGGCTGGTTTTTCCTGCGCCTCCATGGGAGATAATTCCCACCGTTCTCAGATTGGCAATAACTGTACTCATGAACACTCCTCTCTGGTGTTGTTGTCTACATTATGTTGTACTGAGTGTACTTTCCGAGTGATGTGCGATCCGTTTGGATTGCTTTCTGAATACGGACGGGGATTCACAGGTTGACTGTTGGTCTGATTGCGCCTCGTTTGTTGCTAGTTCCGCATTCTCAAACAGGTCCTGCCGGGCAAACCCTGGAAAAAATGTGACATGTGAAATTACCTCAGCGCAGAAAACAAAGTCAAGGGAAAGTTTGACTACCACTTTTTCGTTGATTCTTTTTCTGGCACTGTGCTAAAGGTTAAGTTTTCCGTTGCTTGCAGGGAGAAAACCGCGGTGGAAAAAGCATTTACGGACTTCCTCCGTTACCTCAGGGTGGAAAGAAATTATTCTGACCACACAGTGAGAAATTACCAGAGCGATCTGCGGCAATTTGTGGGGTTCATGCGACAGAGGGGTAAGCAAATAGAGGGAGAGGATAACACGCCTTTGGTTCCGGGACAGATAGACCATCTGGATATTCGCGCCTATCTCGCCTCACTGTATCGCCGGAATGCCAAGAGTTCAGTGGCGAGAAAACTGTCGACGCTCCGTTCTTTTTTCGGCTACCTGGTCAGGCAGGCAGAGATCAAACAGAATCCTGCAGACATGGTTTCCGCACCCAAGATGGGGAAGCCGATACCGGATTTTCTGCCAGTGGACGAAGCCTTCCAGCTTATGCACGGTCCAGACACCGATAACGTGCTTGGGAGTCGTGACCGGGCTATTCTGGAAGTTCTTTACTCATGTGGTCTGAGGGTAAGCGAACTCACAGGTTTGAATCTTGACAGCTTGAATTTAGAGCTCGGTATTGCACGAGTAATCGGTAAAGGGGACAAGGAAAGGGTAGTACCTATAGGGGATAAAGCAAAGAACGCCCTCTCCGATTATTTAGAAAAGAGGGGGGAGTTGTTGACCGGGCGGCCAGAGCACCGGGCATTTTTTCTCAATAACCGCGGTGGCCGGCTCAGCTCTAGAAGTGTTGCGCGGCTAGTGAAGAAGCATATGCAGAGATGCAACCTGGGTAGGCCACTAAGCCCTCACGGTCTCCGGCATAGCTTTGCCACTCATTTGCTGGATGCCGGAGCTGACCTTCGGGCTGTTCAGGAGATGTTGGGCCACGTCAGCTTGTCTACCACTCAGCGATACACGCATCTCAGTGTAGACAAGCTCATGGCCGAGTATGATAAGGCCCACCCTAGAAGTCGGCTACAACGCAAGGAGAAGGCAGACGAAGAAGAGGTCTAAAATTCGAAATTGGTCCTGCGGACTCCCCACCCTGCGGGCGGGTCCCCAGTTTCGAAGCACGAAGCACGAAACAAATCCGAAATACGAATTTTCCAATGTTCAAAACAATTCAGCCCGAAATGATGTATCTAGTTTTGGTCATTGGAATTTGGGAAATTTGGAAATTGTTTCGGATTTCGATATTCTAATTTTATCAGCTACGTAGAGACAACAAATAACCGGGTGGTGTAACTGACTATGAAGGGTACAACCATACTTGTAGTGCGTCGAGGGAACCGGGTTGTGGTTGCCGGCGATGGCCAGGTGACCATGGGTGATACCGTCCTGAAACACAAGGCGCGCAAGGTTCGTCGGCTTTATCATGACAAGGTGATCGCTGGCTTTGCCGGCACCACTGCAGATGCGTTCACCCTGTTCGAGCGATTCGAAGCCAAACTGGAGCAGTACAGCGGTAATTTGCGCCGAGCGGCTGTTGAACTTGCAAAAGATTGGCGTACCGACAGGATGCTCCGTCGCTTGGAAGCCTTGCTTGCTGCAGTGGACAGTGATGGTTCTCTGGTGATTTCCGGGACAGGTGATGTGATCGAACCGGATGATGGCCTGTTGGCAATTGGCTCAGGCGGCCCCAAAGCGCTAGCTGCGGCGCGTGCTCTGGCAAAGCATACTGATCTCAATGCCCGCCAGATTGCCGAGGCGGCAATGGAGATAACTGCTGGGCTATGTATATATACCAATGATGAGTTTGTTTTTGAAGAACTGAGCGCAGACAATGAAGGCACTGACTCCACCTGAAATAGTTAAAGAGTTGGACAAATATATCGTTGGCCAGGAAGACGCCAAACGATCGGTGGCCATCGCCCTCAGAAATCGCTGGCGGCGCCAACAGGTACCCGTGCATCTCAGGGACGAGATCGCCCCGAAAAACATAATCATGATTGGCCCCACGGGCGTGGGCAAGACCGAAATAGCCCGCCGTCTCGCTTCTTTGGCCAATTCACCGTTTTTGAAGCTTGAGGCCTCTAAGTTTACGGAGGTGGGGTATGTAGGACGTGATGTGGAATCTATGATTCGTGATCTCTGCGAGCTGGCAGTGAACATGGTCAGGGGGGAAGAACAAGAAAAGGTAATGGTGCGGGCCGGCGAAATCGCTGAGGAGAAAACCCTGGATATTTTGCTGCCCCGCGAAAGAGGTCAAGAGTACCCGGCAGAAATCGGTTCTGAAACCACCACTGAGTTCGAAGGGCCCGAGACAGCGGATCGTTCCGGTACGCGTGAAAAACTCCGCCGGCTGTTGCGAGAAGGGAGGCTTGACGAGCGCTATGTGGATCTGGAGGTCAGTGATCGCAATCACCCTATGGTCGAGATTTTCAGCAGTGCCGGGCTGGAAGAGATGGACATCAACTTCCGGGAGATGCTGAGCAACATGATGCCTCGCCGCACCAAACGGCGCAAGGTTAAGCTCCCGGAAGCGCTGGAAATCCTTACCCAAGAGGAAGCGCAGCGGTTGATCGATATGGATAAGGTAGTCAAGTTGGCCATCGAAAGGGTGGAACATTCTGGCATTATCTTCCTGGATGAAATTGACAAAATAGCTTCTCGGGAGAGTACCAGGGGACCCGATGTGTCGCGGGAGGGAGTGCAGCGGGATTTGTTGCCCATTGTCGAGGGTTCCACCGTGAATACCAAGTACGGGATGGTCCGCACCGATCATATTCTATTCATAGCTTCGGGGGCTTTTCACGCCTCTAAACCGTCTGATCTGATCCCTGAACTCCAGGGACGGTTTCCGATTCGGGTGGAGCTGCATCCTCTTGGCAAGGAGGACTTTGTCCGTATTCTCAGGGAACCCGAAAATGCATTAACCATTCAGTATGAAGCATTGATGGCCACCGAGGGGATTGAACTTGTTTACGAACAGGACGCCATAGAGGAAGTGGCCCAGATAGCCCACGACGTCAACTCTCGCACAGAGAACATTGGCGCCAGACGGCTGCACACTGTGATGGAGAGACTCCTGGATGAAGTTTCCTTTAATGCGCACCAATTGAAGGGACAGCAAATCGCCGTTACCCGGCAGTACGTCCAGGATAAACTTCATGACATAGTCAAGGACGAAGACCTCAGTAGATATATTTTGTGATTAGCTCTCGGCCATCAGCCGTCAGCTATCAGCAAAATAAGGAAAAGGTCAGAAATTATATATGAATCTTCCTTTGACGAATGTAGGTCTTTTTTCTAAACCTTTGTTGTTGCTGAAAGCTGATCGCTGATTGCTGAAAGCTTATGAGACCATGAAAGAACTAATCGAAAAAGCAAATGTTCTCATAGAAGCGCTGCCTTGGATGCGCCAGTTTTTCCAGAGAACCATTGTCATCAAATACGGTGGCCATGCCATGGTGGACGAACGCCTCAAGGACAGTTTCGCCCAGGACATCGTTCTGCTCAAGTACGCCGGTATCAATCCGGTGGTGGTTCATGGCGGCGGGCCGCAGATAGGGCAGACCCTGGAGCGACTAGGCAAGAAGTCCGACTTCCGCGAGGGCATGAGAGTCACCGACCGGGAAACCATGGACGTGGTGGAAATGGTGCTGGTTGGCAAGGTCAATAAGGAAATTGTGGCGCTTATCAACAAGCATGGGGGCCAGGCCGTTGGCCTCAGCGGTAAAGATGGCCGTTTGATCCAGGCCAGCAAGCTAGAGCTATACAGTGATCAGGAGGGGGATAAACCCCCGGAGCTTATCGATCTGGGAATGGTAGGTAAGGTGGAGACCATTCAAGCTGAAGTAATTCAGACCCTGGAGGCGAGCCGGTTCATCCCAGTGATCGCTCCGGTCGGCGTGGGGGCTCAAGGCGAGACCTACAACATCAATGCCGACCTTGTCGCCGGTAAGCTCGCCTCGGCCCTCAATGCTACCAAGCTGATTTTGCTCACCGACGTTCCGGGAGTGTTGGATTCTGACGGCAACCTCATCTCAAGTTTGGACACAACTCATGCTGCCGAGCTTATTAAGGAGGGAATTCTTACTGGAGGCATGATTCCCAAGGTACGCTATGCCATTGAGGCTGTGAACGGCGGGGTGGACAAGGCTCACATAATTGACGGCAGGGTAGAACATGCCGTACTTCTCGAGATTTTTATGGATCGAGGCATTGGCACGGA
>PPDG01000178.1 GCA_002899795.1 Desulfobacteraceae bacterium
AAACGCGAATCAATGAGTTCCTGGTCCAGACCCAGTAAGGCCATGCGCACGGCCTTGCGCATGTCCATGCCGTCCTCCCCGGTAACCGGGCAGCCGCCGGCGCAGGTCCCGCAGGTAAGGCACAGATCCGGATACTCACCGGCCAACTTCCTCTTCTCTCGCTTGCCGAGTACTAGTTGTTCCATAATTGAAACTCTCCCGGTGCAATGGAAAAACAAGTGTTCCCTGACATCATTTTTACTAGTCTGATGGAAATGAATATTTCACCATCATGTGACAGTTTCAACCTACCATATCAGGCGCCAAAATCAAGCACTTTTTTTCACGAATACATGGCTAATCACCCGTAAATTGTCCAGTAGAGCTAGTTTGCATACATCTTGTTTCCAGCGATAAATGGTAAAAGGCCATGGTGTCCGTTGTCCAGGGACACAGGGAATATTGGAATATAGGAAGCTTGGAATAATGGGGAGAAAAAGACAGATGTTCTGCTTGACAGGACCACCCGACCTACTTGCTGTGGGAGCGGCTTTCTAGCCGCGATTTCAACGCAAAAAAAATAGGGTGGGCACTGCCCACCCAAATTTATGTTAAAAGGCCGAGGTACATCAATAAACGTCATACCGGACGAGTCCGCCTTCGGCGGACGAGATCCGGTATCCAGAAAAGTCTTTTTTTCTTCCTGGATTCTCCGCCGCATGCGGACTCCGCGCCTTCCGGAATGACGTAATTGATGTCTTAAGTCTTCAAAGATCAGTTTGGTGCAACTGACGACGGACAACGGACCACTGACAATCTAAAGCTTGATAATCTCCACCAGTTCTTTTACTGCATCCACCGACCTGTCAAAGGCAGCCTTCTCTTCTGCGGTCAACTGGATCTCGATCACCTTCTCCACGCCTCCGGTACCGAGCATCACGGGAACTCCCACGTAATAGCCACCCACATCATATTCCTTATCGCAGTAGGCCGCGCAAGGAAGAATCCGTTTTTGATCTTTCAAGATAGACTCCGCCATCTGAACACACGCAGCCGAGGGAGCATAGAAGGCACTGCCAGTCTTAAGCAATCCGACAATCTCGCCGCCTCCCTTGCGGGTGCGGTCCACTATGGCGTCGATTCGCTCCTGAGGCATGAGATCCGGGATGGGAATACCGGAAACCGTGGTATAACGTGGCAGTGGCACCATGGTATCTCCGTGCCCTCCGAGGACAAATGCCTGGATATCCTTCACAGAAACGCCCAGCTCCATGGCGATGAAGGTGCGAAACCTGGCAGAGTCCAACACCCCAGCCATCCCCATGACCCGGTTGGTTGGGAAACCGCTCACCTGGTGGGCAACGTATACCATGGCGTCCAGAGGGTTGGAGACTATGATCAGGAAGGCCTCGGGTGAATACTTGGCCACCTGTTCTGTAACGGCCTTAACAATGTTGGTATTGGTGTTGAGCAGATCATCTCGGCTCATCCCCGGTTTGCGGGGAATGCCTGCTGTGATGATTACCACATCAGAGTTGGCCGTATCTGCATAGTCGTTGGTCCCGATGACGTCGGCATCAAAACCCTCCACTGGACCTGCTTCCATCAGGTCCAGTCCCTTACCCTGAGGCATTCCCTCGATAATGTCTATCAGCACCACGTCGCCCAGTTCTTTGGCCGCAGCCCAGTGCGCTGCCGTTGCCCCAACAAAACCGGCCCCTACTACCGTTATTTTGTTTCTTCTCAAACCCATTGTTTAACTCCTTTGGTGTGAAGATTGGCCCTTACGAAACACTGATTTAAGTATAAACCCTTTCACGCCAGGAAAGCTCGTATTCGGCATGTGATATTTCGAACAAGTCTCTTTTCAACCTAGAGGAATGGGCCATCAAAGTCAAGACGAAATGGCTTGAAGAATTGATGTGGGATGTGAGATGTGGAAACCGCAAAATCGCCCTCCTTCAGATGATCTTAATACTCTCGGCGGGACATGTGAGGCAGACCGCTTCGCCCGGACTCAAGCACATGTTCTTGAATTGCTCTTTGGGGATCAGCACACTTAAAGGAATGCCCACATCCACCAGAGCCCGGATACGGCTCTGTTCGTCAGTGAGCTGAATCAGCCTGCCACAGAAAGTATTTTCTGCTGCAACCTCACTCTGGTTTGAGGTGATTTTTACCAAGGTTGGATCGATAAAGATTCTCACCGGGCCGCTTTGATGGGTCTGGACGCCAAGTGTCAGCTGCTTCTGAACAAGGCAGTATTTTCTGCCCTCTTCGGTCACCTCGATTAGACCGCTAAAAATATTCTCGTAGGTAGAGTGCGTTGTTTTGCCGTCGTATAGGAAAATAGTATCGTCCGCTAATCTGGACGCCTGGACCATATCGTGCGTAGTGAAAATTACGGAAATCCCCTTTTCCCTGTTGATTTCCTGGATAATCCGTTCGATGGCAATCTGGTTTTCCACGTCCACGTTGGCCGTTGGTTCGTCAAAGAGAATCACTTCGGGAGAGCAGGCCAGGGCTCTGGCAATGGCAACTCTTTGTGTTTCTCCACCCGAAAGCCTGTGGGCCCTAGAATTTTGAAATGGACGCATTCCAACTAGATCCAAAAGCTCCTCAATGATCTTTTCGCGATTTACTTTCGGTAGCTTGCGAATTCCCAAAGGGAATTCCAGGTTTTTGGAAACGGTTGCCGTAAACAAAATGGGGTGCTGTCCAACAATAACTACCTTCCTACGCAGTTGGATGAGCCCATTGTTGCTGAAATCAACTTTCTTTCCATTGAATTGAAGTTCTCCGGATGTGGGCACCTGGAGGAACGCCAGAATCTCGAGAAGAGTGGTCTTGCCAGCACCATTAGGTCCCAGGATTCCGAGCACCTTACCTGCTGCAAGCGACAGCTCACCAATGTCAAGCACAGTCCGCTCGCCATAGGTTTTTTTGAGGCTACGTAGTTCGTAGAGCATAAGTTTCCGATCTTAAAACTAGCGCCCAACTTCTTGCGACGCGGCATAAGGCAAAAGGCGTAAGGTGTGCTGGGTCATTACGCTGCGCTGTCATTAGGTCATGCGGGCTGACGCCTGTCATTGGGTAATTAGTCTCCAATATAAGGATCACCGAATAAAGCGACGCTATAATCCGGTGATCCAGTTTGCATCTGGACATAATGACCTAGTGACTTAATGACCTGATGACATTGTGCTAGCTGCCTGCGGCCTGCTGCTATCTGCCTCTAGACTCTCGCTTTGCCTTGCATGAAATTGAAGCAGAGATTTACCCCGAAACTGACAGCAAGTAGCACAATTCCCAGTGCTACCCCCAGAACGAACTCTCCCTTATCGTACTCCAGGGCCATGGCCGTGGTCATTGTTCGAGTGAAGCCCTTGGCATTGCCCCCCAGCATCATGCTGATGCCCACTTCCGCTATGACCCTGCCATACGCAGCGACAACCGCAGCCACAATACCAAAACGAGCCTCTCGGATAATCAGCCAAGCGGTTTGCAGTGCATTAGCACCCAAGGTCATAGCCGTTTTCCGATAGCGCTCGTCAATACGGCTGATGGCTGAGATAGTAAAGGTGGTGACTATCGGGATGATCAGGATAACCTGGCCGATGACTATGGCCTTCTGGGTGTAGAGTAGGTCCCAGGGGCCAAATATTCCCCGCCTGGAAATAAAGGCATAAACAAAAAGTCCCACCACCACTGTAGGCAGGGCCAGCAAAGTATTGAGAACAGTGACCAGCAACCGCTTGCCGCGAAACTCCCCGAAGGCAATGAAAAATCCGGCGGGAATTCCTATCATGCTGGCAACAAGGGTGGAAATGGAACTCACTTTCAGGGAGACGTAGATAATCTGCAGTAGTTCCTGATCCAGCCCCCAGAGGAGCACAAAGGCGGACATAAAGCTGTCAGTTAGGAATTCCATTTCATTCCTGTCCGTGGTCCGTTGTTAGTTGGTCATTTATTCGCGCTCGCTGCGCTCCGCTCAGTCCCGCAAGCGGGTTCCCAGTTTGGCCTCGCCGTCATTAGGTCATTACGCTACACTGTCATTAGATCGCCACGGTGAATGATCACTGATTAAGATAAACTCACGATTCAGTGATCCAGCCTTAAAACGACATAGTGACCTAGTGACCCAATGACCTGATGACGCATATCTTACTCTATGCCCTATGCCCTATGCCCCATGCTAATTCCTACTTCGCATAAGCAACGGCATCCGGAAAAAAAGCTTGCTGCCCCTGAATCCTGTATTCAGATATAAGGGCCTGAGCCTTTGGTGAAACCAGCCATTTGGCTAAGGTGTCAGCCCAGTCAAATCTGACGTGGGGGTACATTTTCGGATTTATCGGAATAATACCGTAGGGATTGAAAAGCCGTTCATCCCCCTCACAGAGAATTTCCAGGTCCAAACCCTGCTTCCGGCCGAGTTTGTACTTCAGGTAGGTGCCGCGGTCAGTCATGGTGTATGCCTGCTTTTCCTCGGCATAGGTCAGGGTCTTTCCCATGCCCTGCCCAATGGACAGGTACCACTTGCCCAGCCCCTCGGGATGAAGGAAGGAGACAGCCTTCTTTTTTCCCTTCTTGACGATCTCAGTCCTCTCAGTCTTCATAGGGAAGCCGGTAGTCTTCCAGAGCTCCTGCTCCTTTGTGTGGGTGCCGCTGTCATCTCCCCGAGAAATGAACTTGCCTTTTGTCACGGCGATCTTTTTCAGGGCCACCGCCGCATCTCGTGTACCTTTGATCCCCGCAGGATCTGCAGCCGGACCGATGATGACGAAGTCGTTGTGCATCACCGCCAGCCTATAGGCACCGTAGCCTTCAGCCACGAATTTTTCTTCTCTGGCTTTGGCGTGCACAAAGATTATGTCAACATTCCCGTCCATGCCGTCTCGAATGGCCGCACCCGTCCCCTTGGCAAAAACCTTGACCTGAATTCCAAACTCTCGGGTGAATTCAGGTAGCAGCAAATCCAGCAGCCCAGAGTTTTCCGTACTGGTGGTCGTAGACATCTTGAGAACTTTCTCCGCTCCACTCGCACTCGTAGCAAAAAGACCCAAAACGAGAATTCCCGCAACAAACCAAATCCATCTTCTTCTCATCTCTTCCACCTCCCGTATCTACCCTCGGAAAACCACTTGTCCTGAGGTGCTCAGATCGTAGCCGCTGAAGTTTGCACTCAGGTTCAAAAATTCCTCATCCTTAAGCAGCGCCATGAGCATCTGTACTCCACGGCTAAAAAATATGTCCTTACGAACAATGAAATCGTAGCGCTCCCAACAAAATGGCACCTGATCTAAACCCAGCAACCCACCCACTGCACCGATGGCCAAACCTGCGTCTGCCCGGCCAGACAAAATCTCGAGACCCACATCCAGATGGCGGCCGAAGCCTGTATCGTACCCGGGGATCTCCTCACCGCTGACACCCTGGCGTTCAAGCTCACGATCCAGTAGTAACCTGGTGCCGGTCCCCTCCTTGCGGTTGGCAATGCGGATCTGGCCGCTGGCAAGATCTCCCAGTTCGGTTATGCCGCGAGGATTTCCCGGAGCAACCAGCACCGCCTGGAGCCGCTTGCAGAAATTGACCACCACCACGCTGTCGCCAAACTCTTCCTCTACATAGGCAAAGTTGTATTCCTCCCCTTCAGGCTCGAGGAGATGAGCCGAGCACAGGTGGCAGAGGTTATCCTTGAGGGCCCGAATACCTCCCATGCTTCCCAGGTTGCTGAATACAGGCAGGGGTAAGTGATGCCGGCGGGAAAATAGTTCCAGCAGTTGATCCAAAAGCAAATCGTTACTTCCAGTTATTATAAGTAAGTTTGTGTAATTTGCTGGTGTGGATTCTGTTGACGGATAATTCTCAGTATGGTGTTCCAGCCAGCGGTCCAAGAGGTGGCGTTGGAAGAGCCATTTGCCGGTAACCTTGGTGGCGGGCAGCCCGCTGCCACTAATGAGACTGTATATTTTTTTCTCATTTATTCCAAGGTATTGAGCAGCATCCTTGGTGTTCATCAGTGAGGACATAGAAAGTTTCCTTGTGTTTTATGGCTGGGTTTCAAGTAAAAATATTGGAAGACGCAAGAAAGGTCTCTTCCTGGGTAAGGTACTGTACTAGAGGGCTTCCCAGCTGTCAATAAAGAAACTCATAATAACCTATACCAACTATGCTCTATGCCTGCAGGCGAGCACAGGGGCCCGCCCTGCAAATGAGCTAAAATGAACTAAAATGTGCTAAAGTGCCTAAAATTAAGGACTTAAAAGCTTTTGAACTTTTGCAGTCACCGTAGGTTAGGCATCGCCCACCTTACTGTCACGCACCTGATCTTGTACGAACAACGTCCTCGCTGCGATCCTACAATAAATTGATCCTCATATCGTCTAATCGCAAGCGAAGCTTGCTCCTACAAGAATTCCTTAAATGATGCTTGCCATGTAGGAGCAACCTTTGGTTGCGATTCGAGAGTGTAATATAATCCGAAATTCGAAATTACTTCCCTCTGCCCTATGCCATTAACCGCCGAGACTCTCGCTTTTCTATGGACACAGGCACCAGTTAGGGTTTATATGGAATTGCCATGACAAGCGAAAATCACCC
>PPDG01000021.1 GCA_002899795.1 Desulfobacteraceae bacterium
CAGGCAATGGCGGCCTTATCCAAAAGGGATGGCAGGTCGTCGCCAGGAAACATGGCAGCGAAGTTCTCCACCGTGGAGGAACTAGTAAAAGTAATGCAAGAGATAGCACCTTTCTGCAAGAGACTTCTAACCTCTTCACTTTTCCCAGCTGGACGAATAGTCTCATAGGCTGTCACCACATCTATCTGCCCGCCCATTTCTTCTAGTTTTTCCGGAAGAATTTCCCGTGCCTTGGCAGCTCTCGGCAGGAGAAACCTTTTCCCACGCACCTCTTGTTCACCCAGTTCCTCAATCACCGCCTCGGCTCGATATTCTGATGGTACGAGATCAAGCCGTAGACCTCTTTCCGTCAGCTTTGCCGCAGTTTTAGGTCCTATGGCACCAAGGCGGATTCCGTGGAGCGCCCGCACATCTTCACCGTGCTCTTGGAGGCGTTGAAAAAAGAAGCGCACTCCATTGACGCTGGTAAAGATCAACCAGTTATAGAGCCCAAGGTTGCGAATAGCCTCATCCAGAGGTCCCCAACTGGCGGGAGGAACTACTTCAATAGTGGGGAACTCCAGACACTGGGCCCCTTTCCCTTCTAGCAGGATACGGAAAGCACTGGCCTGCTCTCGCGCCCGAGTTACCACCACTGTTTTGCCAAACAATGGTCGTTCTTCGAACCAGTTGAGATGTTGGCGCAACCCTGCGACTTCCCCAACCACGATGATGGCGGGGGGCTTGATCCCAGCTTCACCGGCGACCTGGGCAATACTGCCAAGCGTCCCGGTGACTGTTTGCTGTTCTGCAGTCGTACCCCAACGAATGACTGCCACTGGGGTTTCCGCTGCCCTGCCGTGCTCCATCAATTGAGAACTGATGAACTCCAGGTTTCTCACTCCCATGAGAAAGACCAGGGTGCCCACACCGGTGGCCAGTCGGTCCCAGTGGATGTCGGACTCCTCCTTTCCTGGCATTTCATGCCCGGTAACAAAGGCCACCGAGGCAGACAATCCTCTGTGGGTCAAAGAAATACCTGCATAAGCCGGCACAGCGATCGCTGAGGTAACCCCTGGTACGACCTCAAAACGGATGCCAGCTTCCCTTAGGGCAAGCGCCTCTTCTCCGCCACGACCAAAGATGAAAGGGTCTCCCCCTTTTAGACGAACCACAACCGAATGGCGCCCTTTCTCCACCAACAGAGCATTGATTTGCTCCTGACTCATGGCGTGATCCCCGGCTTTCTTGCCTACGTAGAGCCGCTCTGCTTCAGGGGGCGCGAATTCCAGCAGTTTCTCGTTGGCCAGGTAATCATAGATAATTACCTCTGCCTGCTGAAGACACTCTGTTGCTTTTATAGTAGCAAGGGCCGGATCACCAGGTCCGGCCCCAACCAAATATACCCTTCCTTGCTGTAGGTCCAAAGTCTGATCACCCTTTCTTGGTTGAGATATCTAGTCCAAAAGGGACTGAGAATCTACTGATTGTCATAAAACTCCGCCAGAATCTCAGCCCCGCCTGATTCCAAAATCACTTCCGCCAACCTCTCTCCGACAACTTCTGGCTGTTGGGCATCTCCGCGTAGTTCCTTGCGGATCAACCGAACACCCTCTAAATCGGCCACCATTCCAGTGAGGATCAGGGTCTCACCTTCCATGGTTGCGTGAGCGCCGATGGGCACCTGGCAGCCACCTTCCAAGCGCTTGAGAAAAGCACGCTCCGCACTAACTATGGTCATGGTTTCTGGGTGGGCAAGGCTTGCCACCATCTCGTTCGTGAAGGTATCGCCCGTTCTCGTCTCTATTCCAAGTGCCCCTTGTCCAACCGCCGGCAGCATCCGCTCCGGCTCAAGGTACTCGGAAACCACATGGCTCAATTCCATGCGCTTGAGCCCCGCAGCAGCCAGTACAATGGCATCGAAACCTTCACTTTCCAACTTACGCAACCGGGTATCCACATTACCCCTCAAGGTTTCAATGCGCAGATCAGGCCTGAGGTGAAGAAGCTGGGCAGCGCGTCGCAGACTACTCGTACCCACTCGAGCACCGTGTGGCAGCGCCTCAAGACCTGCCCCGTTTCTACTGATGAGCGCATCCCGCGGATCTTCTCTGGGAGGCATTACCGCTAAGTGCAGCCCCTCGGGGAGTTCGGCTGGCATATCCTTAACGCTATGAACGGCCAGGTCTGCCTTACCGTCTAACAGGGCCTCCTCGATCTCTTTGACAAAGAGGCCCTTGCCGCCCACTTTAGCTAGAGGCACGTCAAGGATCTTGTCGCCCGTGGTCTTGATGACCAGCAGCTCTACTGCCAGTTCTTCATGCGCTGCCAGCAGTTGAGCTTTTACCCACTCCGCTTGCCACAGGGCTAAAACACTTCCCCGAGTGCCAATACGCAGCTGTGTCTGTTCGTTCATGGTGATATTTCCAATCAGTGGCAGCTGCTGCAATTAGTGGCGACACAGCCGCTGCAGCCGCTGGCGCCACTTCCCATCCTACTGCTGGCTGCACCTTTGTCTCCACCACTTTTGAAACCGAAGACTGAAAGCACGCGTTTGACCTTCTCTGTATTGCAGGTGGGGCAGCCCACTGGATCTGAAGACCGAAACACCAGGATCTCGAACTGGTCATCACAACTTTCGCAGTAATATTCGTAAATGGGCATCAACCACTCCTGTAGAATTGTAAACGTGTGCTCATTGGCCAGCTGGACCTTAGCCCGGATATTTCACGAGTTGCCTGCTGCGACCGCGGATATGACTGTCCTTCCGGGCGTCCTCGGGTGTCGGACCCTGCGACGTACCGTTCAGGTACGCCTCGGATCCAACTCCCTGCGGTTGCCCGGTGGCACATCCATCTCCACGGTCTCGCGACATCAATTCATGAAACATCCGGGTTAGCAGTTAAAGGTGTTGCGCCATAGTTGACCACACAAATGTTGCAACCAGGCACCATAAATTATGTATAATACCAGTACCACTAACGACTGACAATAGACCAAGACTCGACTGCTCCACTGCCTTCCATGTGCTTCCTGAAAAGTTTCTACCCAGAACCCGCCATTTAAGATACTTAGATCCTGCAGCGCATCAGTAAATACACTTTTTGGCGATTTTTTTTGACGCTAGGCACCAGGCGCTTTGCGCTCTGCGTCGAGCGACTCGATAACCGCCGCTGCTAGCAGCGGAAACATGATCTCGTGGTGCCCGACAAGTTCGAAACCTCTACCGCCTGCCTGGGTCGGTCGCTCCACCACGTTAACCAGGGGCCGATAGTGGCGATTGAAATCCATGTTAACAGTGGTAAAATTCTTAAGTTGGTGACCTAGATTCCTCACAAGAGTAACGGCTTTAAGAAAGATTTCTGGTAACAGTACCGCCGAACCCAGGTTCACATAAACACCACCTTCCAGGGAAGCCACGAGCCCAGCGAAAATCCGAAAATCCAGGTGAGTAGCGCTCCCGGTCGCTGCCGGATCTACGCTCGGGTGAATGTGGATAACATCGGTGCCCAGGGCAACATGCACTGTGACCGGAATGGAGAGTCTAACACCTGCAGCGAGGATGCTGTGCTCCACGTGAGGGACGGTGGCCTGCAGCAGTGCCTCCCCCACCGCCGCGCCCAGCCCCAGATCCGGTTCCTTTGCCTGGGCTATGGCTCTGTTCAAAAAATCAGCAGTCTCGTGGCTCATGCCAAAATCGCCTTCTGCTAGAGATGTAGCCACATCCTCCGAAGTCCCTCCCACCAACGCCATCTCGGCATCGTGGATTATTCCGGCGCCGTTCATGGCCACGCCGCTCAGCACGCCCCTCTCCATGAGGTCGATTATGATGGGACTGAGTCCGACTTTGATTGGGTGGGCTCCCATGCCAAGCAGTACAGGCCGGTTCTGCTCCCGCGCTTTGCATATCCTCTGCACCACTTCCCTAAAGTCAACCGCCCCCAGGAGGGAAGGAAGCCGCTTCAGAAACTCGCTGAGGGACTGCCCTTTTTCCCACGTTTGTCCAATGTCTTCCAATGAAACCTTACTTTTTCTTTCGCCAAGAGAGGAGGTGCGAATTCCTTCAAGGGATATGGGCTTGCTTTTGTGAATGTCTTTACTCATGGTGATGAAAGCCTCTGGAAAAGTTGGTAATCTACCAGTTGGCAGATGATATGAGCCATGGTGATGTGACACTCTTGAATGCGGGCGGTATTTTCTGCATCTACCCTGAGCAGCACCTGCGCCACCTCTGCCATTTTACCGGTGTTGGCACCAGTCATACAGATGGTGCGCAGTCCCCGTTCTCTGGCCACGATCAATGCTTCCACTACATTGACCGAATTTCCACTTGTGCTCAGGCCCCAGGCCACATCACCTTCCATCCCCAGCGCCTTTATCTGTTTGCTGAAAACGTCGTCAAAAGTATAATCGTTTCCCACGCTCGTGAGAATAGAGGTATCTGTGGTTAACGCCATGGCCGGCAGCGGTGGGCGTTCGATCATAAAGCGGTTAACAAATTCCGCCGCAATGTGCTGCGCGTCCGCAGCAGAACCACCATTCCCGAAAAGCATCAACTTGTTTTCATTGTTAAAGGCGTCCACAATCATGGTGGCGGCTCTGATCAATGACTCCTGGTTCTGCTCCATGCATCTCCGCTTTGCCTCTATACTTTCCTCGAAACTGCGATCAACAATAGTTTTCATATCCTCCATGGCCGCACCTGGGTTTCCTTTCGGAGCTTTCGCCCCTTCTATATCAGCAACCGATGCTTGTCAATCTGCTAGGCATAGTGCCAAACGCAGGGCGCTATGCTCTTTGCGCTATGCGCCTGATACTATGCTGTTTCAAACACCGGAGTATGGAGAGCCGAGTTGTTCTCAATGTCCCGCGTCAACAATTCCAGCAGCAACTGGTAAATCTCGCCGGGCCTGCCGGACCCGATGGCATGGCCGTCAAAAATCACCGCTGCCAAGATATCAAAAGTGGTTCCAAAAAGCAGAATCTCAGCACCGCTGTAGGCCTCGTTCAATGTTATGTCCTCGAACACCACTTGTTCAAGCTTGCCGTTTGCAACCAGAGACTCGGCCAATTCTGCAACCCGGGTTACGGTGGTACCCTTGAGAATTCTGGCAAACCGGGGAAACTTGAGAGTACGGTCCGGCGTCACCAAGCCGATGTTTTCAGTGGATCCCTCACCCAGAAAGCCGTTTTCATCTATGGAAACAGTGTACTGCACCCCCGCATCCACCGCCTCCTTCTTCATGAGTACGTTGGGGAGGTAGTTACAACTCTTGATGGTGGCAAAGTAGGACTTTTTCACCGGAATACTACTGCTTTTTATAAAGACACCTTCTGTTGACTGCTCTTCCGGGTATACACTGGGATTACATGCAACGATATAGATCTGGGAGGACGGGCACTCATAGGGATTGGTGGTGAAGCCTCCCGGGCCACGAGAGACGAAAAGCCGAATCAGACAGTCCCGGGTTCCGGCTATGCGTATTGTCCCAATCACGAGATCGGTGATGTGCTCCAAGCTTGCTGGTAACGTCAGGTATACCGCCCGAGCCGATCGCTCCAAGCGTTCCAGATGAGCTGTGAGATTATAAATATTACCGTTGACGCACTTAAAGGCCTCGAAAATTCCATCCCCGCGGTGAACCATGTGATCGTCCACAGGGATGGTCATAAGAAAAGGGTCGGTGACCACGCCCCCCAGAACACTACTATACATGGCTAGATAGTTCTGATGATAGGGCTTGACCCAATCCTCTGCCAGACGCTGGCAGTCCTCCAAACCCAGATGGGGTAACGTCATAATTTACTCCTCTGACTTATTTTCACACTCTCCCAGCTATAAGACCTCTACCATAGAAAATCCCGCTCATTCCGTCAATCTTTCCTTAACCCATTTTCTTAGTTCGGTTGATCAGTTCATGGAAGATACGAAATGACAAATGGCAAATCCGCAATCCACATTCCTAAATGTCTAAAGTTATTTCTCGCCTAGCACAGAGAGAATAGTGTGAATCGCTACTGGTTTTTTACTCTATGCTCCATGCTCTATGCCCTATGCCTTCCCCAATCGGAAATCCCGGGGGGCCTCAAGGCAGCCAAATATACATAAAGCGTGGTTCCGGCCTCTGGGACAGCAGTTCTCCCTGCTGCAACCGGTCCGCCCAGCTCAATGCCTCTCCTTGTGATTTGGAATAGATATTGTCTACATAAGTTCCAGGCCGATAGTATATAATCACCTGAGCTTTCGGCACCCCCACCGCAGCTTTTGCCCACTGTACCGCATCGTTAAGGTAACCCAACTCATCTACTAAATGCAGTCTGAACGCCTGGGTTCCGGTGAAGACTCGCCCGTCTTTCACCGTGCTCAGGTCCGAGTCAGTCATGTTCTTTCTTCCCGCTCGGACCACCTCTAGAAATTTACTCTGGTACTCGTCGATGATTCGTTGAAAAATCACTTTTTCCTCACTCGTTGCTGGCCGGAAGGGAGACCACATGTCCTTTTTATTTCCTGACTTCACCGTCTCTTCCTCAACGCCTACCTTTTCCATTAATCCCTGCACATTA
>PPDG01000383.1 GCA_002899795.1 Desulfobacteraceae bacterium
CTCCTGCATTACTTTTACTAGTTCTTCCACGGTAGAGAACTTCGCTGCCATGTTTCCTGGCGACGACCTGCCATCCCTTTTGGATAAGGCCGCCATTGCCTGTATAGGGCCAATAACCGCCCAGACAGCACGTGAGCATGGCTTAGAGGTGGACATTATGCCGGCGGAATACACGGTCGAAGCTTTAACAGCCGAGGTTGTAGAATACTTCAGCCGAGATTGAGTAAAGCAACCAAGCCAAAACTCCTGTAAATCGCCCCTGCTCCTCAGGCAATGAGCCCACTTGAGGGTTTGATCCTTACTGATTGCGCATGACAAATAGACGTATCGATTATGAAAGTGAGCTCAATAGCGCCCAGTACCAAGCAGTAACTGCAGGCGACGGACCCATACTGGTCGTTGCAGGTGCAGGAAGCGGGAAGACACGAACCTTAGTCTATCGGGTTGCCTGGCTGGTGGAGCAAGGGATAGCCCCGGGATCCATCTTGCTGCTCACTTTCACCCGGAGAGCAGCCGGGGAAATGATCGCCCGAGCCGCCTCTATGCTTGATCATCGCTGCCAAGAGGTGGTGGGGGGTACCTTCCATTGGCTGGCAAACAGGGTGCTCCACCGCTATCACAAATACCTTTCCTTAGAGCCAGATTTCGGCATCATCGATCGTTCGGACAGTGAACAGATAATAAACGTACTGGTCGGGAATCTTGGCTTCCGAGATCAACACCGACGTTTTCCCAAGAAAAGGACTATTGTTGAGATCTTTAGTAAAGCAGTGAATCGGGCCGAAACTCTTGAGCAAATGCTTTCTCGTGAATACGGCCAGTTCCTCCAGTACCAGGGGCAACTATCAAAGCTCTGGGAACAATATACCACTTACAAGCGTCAACATCATATGATGGACTTTGACGACTTGCTTGTCTATCTCAACCAGCTTTTGCGGGAACACAGGGATGTGAGCTTGGAACTCTCCTCACAGTACAACTACGTTCTGGTGGACGAATACCAGGACACCAACCTGGTGCAAGCAGAGATAGTTCAAGCTCTGGCTTCTTTCCATCAGAACGTCATGGTTGTGGGTGATGACAGCCAGTCGATCTATTCTTTTCGCGGTGCTCACTTCCGCAATATTTTAGACTTCCCCAAGCTGTTTCCTGAGACCAAGCTTTTCAAACTCGAGGAAAACTATAGAAGTCCCCAACCTATACTCGATCTGGCCAATGGCATCATAGAATTGGCACGAGAGAAGTATACCAAGTGCCTTTATACCCGCAAGACTGAGGGACCACGCCCCCTGTTAGTCAGACCCGCAGACGAAGGTGGTCAGTCTGAGTTTGTTTGCCAGAAAGTCAAGGAATTGCAGCTTCAAGGGATACCTTTGCGGGAGATGGCAGTGCTTTTCAGGGCAAGTTACTATTCCTTTGATCTGGAGGTCGCCCTGACCAGGCTAGGCATACCTTTTGTCAAGTATGGTGGGTTCAAGTTCATTGAGTCGGCCCATGTCAAAGATGTATTGGCCCACTTACGAGCCTGGAAAAACCCCCGGGATCGAATCAGCTGGAATCGGCTACTACTCCTGGTTAGCCAAGTGGGAAATAAACGTAGTCAGGAAATCATGAACTACCTTGGCCAGAACAAGCAGAGCTTCAGGAGGTTGGCCTCTTACGCCAAGAAGCTTCCGACAAAACACGGTCTTCACCGACTGGTGGATCTCTTTGAGGAGCTTGCCAAACCGGGCCTTAGCGTAAGTCAGCAAGTGCGGGCGGTGCGCAGTTACTATGAGCCCATTTTAATGACCAAGTTCGACGACTATCCCAAACGACTTCGAGAGCTGGATTATTTGCAGGACTGGACACTGAAGTACGAGAGGCTGACAGAGTTCCTGGCAGATGTTGCTTTGGAACCACCCAGTAACAACGTACCACAAGACCATCCGGACTCAGCCAGGGACCACCTGGTGCTCTCTACCATCCATTCGGCAAAGGGACTGGAATGGCGAGCGGTCTTTTTGATTTCGGCTGTGGAAGGGCGAATGCCTTCCAGCCAAGCCTACGCTGATGATGAGGCGCTGGAAGAGGAGCGAAGGTTGGTCTATGTTGCAGTTACGAGAGCCAAGGAGTTCCTGTATCTCTGCAGTCCAAATAGAGTTTTTGATCGCGGCACAGGTTTTCGATCTGTCCCCCTTTCGCTATTTCTGAAACACCTCCCCCCTGGGAGATATTTTCATTATGAAGAAAAAGTGGCAGCTACTGGTGGCGCAGATTCTGGCCCTGAGTTGCATGAAGAAGCGAGTCTCAGTCCCGGAGATGCGGTGCGGCATCCATTTTTTGGCAGGGGGAATGTTGTTGCTGTCCCTGACAGTCTAAAAGTACAGATTCGGTTTGAGGATGGGCGTACCAGATTGCTCCATCTCGACTATGCGCCTTTGGAGCGCGTCGGCTCCATATACTGAAGGAAACCTTTAACGTTGCATACCCAAACCGGTAAAAATAGCTACGCTCGCGTGATAGTCCCGCCTGTGGCGGGACGAGTGTGTTCGCCTCGGACAGGATCTCACGTACGCTCAAGTACTGTTCATCCTGTCCCAGTCTGCGCGCTCTCACATTTGGCGTACTCTGACGCGTTTTTCCCACGCGGCGCAAGCGCCTGCGCTGCGCGTCGGCGTGGGTATGCAACATTAGGGTAAACACCCTGAACGAGCAGGGTGAGCCACCACCTAAACGGAGGAACGCCGTAAAGTGGGAGGACAAAACTACGATCAGACCCTGAGCTATCTCTACGACCTGCAGAAATATGGCATCAAGTTCGGCCTTTCCAGTACCAGCAGCTTATTAGAAAGGATCGGAAATCCCCAGGCAGGGTTGAAGACAATCCACATTGCCGGTACCAACGGTAAAGGGTCCACTGCAGCCATGCTTTCCTCTATTCTGGTGCGGGCAGGCTTCAAGGTTGGCTTGTATACCTCGCCTCATCTGGTCAGATTCAATGAGCGCTTTCGCCTGAACGAGCAAGATATTGGGGACGAGGAGATTCTGGATGTCTTCAAGGCAGTGAGGGCTGTAGTGGATGAACGCGAGCCGCCCACCTTTTTTGAGATGACCACAGCCATGGCACTCAGCCTTTTTGCGGAAAAGGGGGTGGATTGGGCTATCTTGGAAGTAGGTATGGGAGGGCGTCTTGATGCCACCAACGTGGTCCAACCACAACTCACAATCATCAACAACGTATCTTTTGACCATCAGGAGTTTCTCGGCTCCACCCTGAGTCGAATCGCCCGGGAAAAAGCGGGGATTATTAAGAGGCAAGTACCACTGATAACCGCAGTGAAGCAACCAGTGGCCCTAGCGGTTATTAAAACCAGGTGTGCGGCCCTCAATGCTCCCTGTTATCGTCTTGGCCGGCAGATCAAGGTCCGGACTCTGGGTGAACAGCGCTTTTCCTACAGCGGCTTGGGATGGCGACTGGAAAATCTACATTTGCCCCTTGCCGGTCGCCACCAGGTGGTGAATGCTGCCACTGCCTTGGGGGGTCTTGAGGTTTTGGAGCGAGGGGGCTACTATAATTTGGACGCAGAGCAGATCAGAGAAGGGTTGGTCAAAACCCGCTGGCCCGGAAGACTGGAATTGCTTGGCAAGAAGCCGCCAGTTCTTTTGGATGGGGCCCACAACTACGCCGGGATAGTGGCTCTCAGTCAGGCCTTGCAGGAAGAGTACACCTACAGAAGACTCATCTTGGTGCTGGGGATTATGGCAGACAAGGATCTTCGCGGTATGTTCCTCAGACTGGCCCCGTTGGCAGAGCATATCATTCTAACCCGGCCCACATATGAAAGGGCAGCAGAGCCGGAGTCCCTCCGGGCAGTGGCAGGGGAATTTGCCGAACGAACTGAGCTGATTAGACCTGTTGGAGAAGCGCTCGAGAGGGCTATGGGGTTGGCCACTTCCGAAGATCTGGTACTGGTGACTGGCTCGCTCTACTTTATCGGTGAGGTCAAGGAGATCCAGGAAGAAAAGAACAGGGCAAACCCAGTGAAATATCGGGGCTAGTTCTACCACCCCGTTCGTGCTGAAATACCCATCCTCACAGGGTAGGCTATGAGAAAGACTGTAAGAATCGTTGGGCTTTGCCTATTGGTATCATTCGTATTCTTTCCTGACTTACCCGCGGGATCCCAGGACAGAGTTGGAAAGTCCGTCGCTGCACCGGGAGAAGATTCAGGGTACCGGCTGCGGGCCGACCATTTTTCCTACGACGAGCGCCAGAATATTTATACGGCAACGGGGAATGTTACCCTGCACGCCCCGGGAAGGGTGATCACCGCCGATGAGATTCGCTTGGACGCGCTTACCCGTGAGGCTATTCTTGAAGGCGACATTCGAATCGAGCAAGGTGATGACTGGCTGGAAGGGGAACGTGCATTCCTGGATCTGGAAGAGCAGACAGGCGTCATCGAGTATGGCAGAGGTTTTCTGGCCGAAGGGAATTTTCACTTTAGCGGCGCAATCATCGAAAAACTAGGCCCTCAAACCTATCATGTGGAGCAGGCCAAATTCACCACCTGTGACGGGGATCGTCCCAGCTGGCATTTCCGGACCAGTGACCTGAAAGTTACCGTGGAAGGATATGGTTTTGCCAGACACGCAAGATTTCATGCGGGGCCCGTCCCCGTGCTCTACACCCCTTATCTGGCATTTCCAGCCAAAACGAAGAGACAGACGGGCTTGTTGCCGCCCCGGCTGGGAAGAGGTGATCGGTTGGGATGGGATGTGGATCTTCCTTTTTTCTGGGCCATCTCCAGAAGCACAGATGCAACTGTCTATTCGCATTATATGAGCAAGCGCGGCCTGATGGTGGGCCCTCAATTTCGTTATGCTGCCAGCAAAGAGAATAAGGGAGTGCTTCGTTTCGATTATCTCCATGACCAGGAGGATAGAGATGAACTGCGGGAGCAAAACTTCTATACTCTACCGGGCCTCACCCGGGCAACCCGGGATCGCTGGTGGTGGCGATCTAAACAGGATATTGCTTTGCCCCATGGTATTCAAGGAAATATGGATCTCGATATTGTCAGTGACCCGGATTACTTGCAGACGTTCAGTACAGGGTTTAGTAGCTGGACTGAGTCTGATCGAATTTTCCGCAAAACTTTCGACCGGGGGCTCATAAATGATGACACCATTACCACCCGGCAGTCAAATCTCCTGCTGAATAAGACCTGGGCCGCACAGGCCGCCAATTTCGAGCTCCATTATTATCAAAATCTCAATGACGATGAAGACGAAACCACCTTACAACAGCTTCCCCTGGTGACATACAGTGCTTCTAAACAATCCCTGCTGGGAGGGCCTTTTTTCTGGCAAAGCAATGCGGTCTACGTGGACTACTGGAGGCCGGAGGGCACCCGAGGCCATCGAGTTAACCTTGAGCCGCGGCTGTCCTTACCGCTGCGCCGCGGTGGCTACCTGGAACTTGAACCCTTTGTCGGTATTCTGGAGACGGCCTACCTGATAGAGCATTACGACGAACCTGAAGACAGTCGGGTCAGAGAGAAGACCTTTCAGAACAGGGCTCTTGTTGAGACTGGAGTGGATGCCTCTACCGAGATCGTTGGGATTTTCAGCATGGGTGGTGACCCCTGGACCAAAACCAAACACACAGTGAGGCCGCAGATCGGTTATGAATACAGGCCTGAGGTGAGTCAGAACAAGCTTCCATCGTATGACAGTACCGATCGGGTTAACAGCAGGAACCGTATCACCTACAGCCTTATCAACTTCTTTAGCGCCCGGCTCGATCAGGCTCCAGGAGAGGTGGAATATCACGACTTTGCCAGACTAGAGTTTAGCCAGTTCTACGACGTCAGCCAGCCCGACGGGGGAGAGGAAGACACCAGCACCAGCCGAGATCGGCCGTTTTCTAACGTCTTCACCCAAATCGATTTCACCCCCAAACGCTACGTGAATTTCACTTACAAGAATGGGTTTTCACCCTACGATACGGACTTCAAAAGCCATGAATTATTGGCGCATCTCTGGGATCAGCGGGGTGACAACCTGACCGTTGACTACCGGCGGCAACTCGACGACGATTACAATACCATAGTGAACGAGATCGGGGTACAGCTTAAGCTGAATCTGTGGGAGGGGGTCTCCGCCAACGTGCGGAGTGACTACGACCTAAAGCGGACGAGGAATATCAAGTCCGAGTACAATATAATGTTACAAAGGCAATGCTGGGGGATATCTGCCAGTTACGTAGATGATCCTGGCGCTGACGATCGCAGAGTTGCTCTGGGTATTAGCCTTTATGGAGTTGGAGAACTGGAAGCCCAGACATACAGCTCCAGCGATTAAGACGTGGGCAACTGGTTTATATTTTTCCTCCATTTGTGAGGGTTTTACTTGACAAGTAGTACCCACCATGGTTATATGAATCGCTTGTGACTTATCCTTTCTGGAGTCGAACCATGAAGACAGTGAGTGCCAAGACCGTTCCCGAAAATCTCCGCTGGTATCTGGTGGATGCCACCGA
>PPDG01000554.1 GCA_002899795.1 Desulfobacteraceae bacterium
AAAATGCATAAACATTGTGGTCCACAATAGTATGTCCGTCACCATTGGAAACCGTGGCAAGATGCGCTTCTGCCATGGCCATACCCACAGCATTCATAATGCCCTGGCCGAGCGGTCCAGTAGTGGTTTCCACCCCTGGGGTGATCCCGTATTCAGGATGGCCCGGCGTTTTGCTCCCCCATTGTCGAAAATTTATGATTTCCTCCAGGGAAAGGTCGTAGCCTGTCAAATGGAGCATGGCATAGAGCAGCATCGAGGCATGACCGCATGAGAGCACAAAGCGGTCTCGGTTGAACCATTTCGGATTCCGTGGGTTGTGGCGGAGAAACTGGGTCCACACCACATAAGCCAATGGGGCTAGCGCCATGGTAGTCCCTGGGTGACCGGAGTTTGCTTTCTGCACTGCGTCCATAGAGAGTGTGCGAATAGTGTTGATGCAAAGAAGATCCAAATCCTTTTGTTCAATACTCATTACCAACCCCCCATTCTCTTTGATGGTCCACGAGAGTCATTTATGTAATTACACCCGTTTCAGCCTGCAGATGTGACTTAGTTTGCGACGAAAACACAGAACGGATCAACCGCCTCAATTACACTTGGCTCTACTCCCATTTGTGAAGGCAGTGATCACAATCTTCCGGATTTAATTGGTTTGGCTTGTCAGTAGATTCCAAGAGGGAACCTTTAACGTAGGATAGGGTGGTACCTTGCACCTGAGGCCACACCGTGTAGAAAAGTATTACCGGGCTCCAATGGACTGACAATCCCCTCGGACTGGCAGGACGTCCTGGAGGTTCGGTGCAATTGATCATGTGGCTTTTCTCGATGTTATAGTGCATTTGGAAAATCCAAGTCAAGTGTACAAAGTTCACACGCGCTGTTGGGCAAAACCAATCTCAGTCAGTTTCCCGATGACCAAGGGGAACCACAAAGACCACGAAGAACACAAAGGATACAAAGATTTAAAATCATAGTGAAAATTTACTTAGTTATCCTTGTGCACTTTGTGGTTGTTACAAAGACTGTGAATCACAGAGGTAACTGGACGAGGGTCTGCTAGTGTTCATCCAAAAGTACCCTTCCCCTCCCCTGGCGGGAGGGGATAAAGGGGAGGGGGAATCGATAAAAAGGTGAAAACACCTTTAATTTTTCACCCCCACCCTCACCCTCCCCCGTCAAGGGGGAGGGAATCAGTTGCATTTCGGGATGAGAACTAGCAATTATTAAAAGAAGGGTACTAACTATGGGAAGGGTAGGAAAAAACCAGTCTTCAGCTCACGCCTTTTCGTTAGGTATTTGTGTGCTCCCGAAGAGAATTCTTGATTCGCTCACACGCTTCGGGCGAGAGCGAATGGTCAGGCATGAAATCAATCTCTTCAACTCGCTCCGAGCACGTGTGCATCGCATCTCTGACAAACAGCATCTGCTCCCAACAGCGTGAACAGAGTTTGCACATGAGAAGATGAAATCTGAAAGCAAAACGCTGATATAAAGACAATCTACTGTCCAGAGAAACAGACATAAGCTCGGTCGCTTGCTTACAAGAGAACATTATCCCTTCTTCCTAATCTTTGTTTTAAAGCCAGTTTATTTCGAGGCATTCTCTCAAGCGCATGCGGGCTCGGTGAAGCATGACTCCCCCATTAGTCGGGGAGACCTGCAGAATCTTACGAACCTCCTCCGCACTGAGTTCATCGAGTTCACGCAAGGTGAATACCTGGTTCAACCGGGGTGGCAGCTCAGACAAGCAATACTGTAATATCTCCCAAAATTCTTGTTGTTGAAAAAGCAGGCCGGGATCGGTAGTCCACTTTGCCGGCTGGGACTTCCATACCCCTTGTTCATTAAAGGTCTTGTCAGCCAGATTTGCCAGGGTCTCGATGTCTTCCTCCGGCCTCTCTCTGCTGATTTTTCTGATGTGATCGATGATTTTGTGCTTGAGTATACCAAAAAGCCAGGTTTTAACCGAGGAACGGCCGGCAAAGCTATCCTTGCCCCGGAGAGCGGCCAAAAAGGTCTCTTGGACCAGGTCCTCGGCGACCTGACCATTTTGGATTCGGAAGAGTGCATAGCGAAAGAGTGCATCGCCATGCTCGTCTACCCAGACCTCTGGATCAGATATTTGATGGTAATCCATGGGTCACTCAAGCGTTGGCGGGGCGGGTCCCTCAGTAGGAAACCACCAAGAGTCTACTCGGTTTGATTCGTCAATACGCACTATATTTCATACTGTAAAAAAGACAGTTTTGCAATCACTGGCTTAGGGTTCGTACACCTAAGAGGCAGAGTGCGAGGTTTTCCACGGTGCGTTGGTTGGAGACAAGGGACAAACTGAGGAGTTGCAAACGGGATGTTGTAAGGTTAATGTTCCTCATGCGACCAATCCATTAATTAATTTAATGAATGAATCCACAAGCGAGTAGAAAGGTCAACACGTGAAGAGAAAAATAGTCGTCTCCCTCACCACTTTTCTCACTATCCTTTGGTTGGTTCCTCGAGTCTTTGCGAATGATTTTGATCACTCCAAGTTTGACCAGATTCTGAAAAGCTACGTGGATGAAAAAGGCTTGGTGGATTACAGCGGGATTGCCAAAGACCAGCAGTTTTCCGAATACATGCAGTCGCTGCAGGGTGCAAAAGTGGAAAAATTATCCCGCAACGGTCAACTAGCCTTCTGGATCAACGGTTACAACGCGGTCACCATTGACAAAGTCATCAAGAAGAAACCGAAAAAGAGTGTGCGTGAAACCGGATTTCCGGGGCTTTGGACTTCCACGAAATTCTTTACCAGCCCGGAACATATGGTGGCTAACAGGCGATTGAGCCCGGACGATATCGAACACAAGATCCTGCGCAAGCAATTCAAAGACCCAAGGATTCATTTTGCCATCATCTGTGCTTCCAGGGGCTGCCCGCCGCTGCCGAGAGTTGCTTACACCGAGGCAAATGTCCAGACGAGGTTGGAGGAAGAAACCAAGAGTTATTTGAACTCTGCACGGGGTACGCAAATCAACCGCTCTACGAACACGCTCTACGTCTCAAAATTTTTCGACTGGTTCTCCGACGACTTCATTCAAAAAAGAGGCTCCGTAATTTCATTCATGCGGCCTTATCTGGATGGAGAAGTCCTGTCCTTCTTGGATGGTAAACCAAAGATATCCTACCTAAAATATGATTGGACTCTAAACGCCCAGGCACCACTGGAACGTTAATGAGCCATAAAAACCTGTTTGCTGGGTAATTGAGAGGGTTTTTATTTTAATACCGAAATATGGCATCCTCAGTGTTCACTCAACACCTGGGTAACGTATTTGTAAATCTCTCTTGCCTTATTGTCAGAAAGCTTTTCCGCAGGAAAGGAAGGCATGATGGTTTGGGAGCCGTCACGCGCCTTCGGACTACGGATATAAGTGAGGAAGCTGTTAAAATCTGACAGTTGCGGGGCGCTTCTCAGGGGAAGATTGGCCTTGATGGTGTTGCCCCCATTTGGATGACAAGCGCTGCAGGTCTGATTGTACAGGGTGGCACCGGCTTGGATATTAGCATCAGTCGTTAATGTGTTGGTATCACTCAGTTTACCAGAAGCCCTACCACCGTAGACCAGTTCACCACCGAAATATCCTAGAGCCGTTACGTTGAGTAGACACAGAGCGTAGATAATCAGAGCTTGCTTGGATATGGTCGTGGCCCGGGAACCAACGCTGAGGGCAAAAACAAGCAGGATAAGGAGCAGACCTGCCAAGGGAAGTTTCATTTTGATGGGAAAAAGCCAGGCACCCGCATAGTAATGCTGCCAGTCCATGAAACCTGAGAGTACGGTGGGAAAAAGTGCAATGAGCGCCAAGATGATACAATAGTGGGCCGCCTGGGAAAGACCTTGATGGCGCAGTTTCCACGCAGTAATCCCGAATACAAAAGCTCCGATCACCATACCTACGGTGGCGTGGGTCACTGGAGGATGGATCGGATGGGTGTAACCGATCTTTGCCAGAGCCTGATACAAGAACTCGATCACGTTACCCCACCCTCCTTCAATCAATGTCCATTAAGGTGCCTGTAACAATTCTTCGGTTTCTTATTCTGACCAAAGATCAGCCCGGAGTCACGTATGCTCCGGGGAAGGCATTCCTGGCCGCATAGCACGCAGCAAATTCTTGGCCAGGGGCAAAAGTACAACAACCTTGCCCCGTCCAAGAACGGCAATTATATAACGCCTGTCCACTCAGCGCCGCAAAAATCTCCTCACCCCCTGGAAACTATGTCACAATTCGCCAAACCCGTCATTCCGGACGAGTCCGCCTACGGCGGATGAGATCAGGAATCCAGCGAAAGGTCAATATTATCAGATTCTTTCTGGATCCCGGCTCGCGTCACGCTTTGCGGGACTTGGCCGGGATGACGAACTGCGACCCAATCTCTAAGGAGAGATAGGACAAATAGTTCTCATGCGAAGCTAAATAAATAGCCGTTGATTCGCTTAATTTCGAAGTAGCTGCTGTGCTTCCTTGATAGCAACGAGCTTCCCAAAAGCAATATGCCTTGGCAAATGATTGAGGCCACACGAGCTGGTAATAAGGGTTTGCTCCGGAGACAGCCAGGAATATTCTTGAATCCGTTCGGCAATCTTTTCGGCTGATTCGATGTTGAAATCTTGAACATCCGCAGCGCCGACCGCCAGTTGCTTGTTCCCGAGCAATCCTTCGTATTTGTCCGTGTAGTCGTGCTCGATGAGGAGCACATCGCAATCAATCTTGCAGATCAACTCCGCTGGGTATCTTCCAGTGTCGAAATATCGGTGGCCGATTTGCCCGTCATAATCTCGACCTACGGCGTAGTTACCCTGGCAAATATGAACCTGAATCGATGTGTCTTTCAAATCTTCCACAGCCAGGTTGATGGCATCCACCGCCGCCTGAACTTCCTCGTCATCGGCTATGGCGAACAGCGGCTCGTCAATCTGAATGTACCGGCACCCAGCAGCTTCAAGATCGATGAAATCTCGGTTCATCACTTTTGCCAGATCTACCATCATTTTGGAGATGTCGCCGTAATGCTCGTCCCATGCGACTTTTGCCAGCATATGCGGTCCCGTCATGGTAACTTTGACCGGTTTTCTGGCGTACTTTGACACCAGATTGAATTCTTCGACAAGACCAAGGTCCGCATCACCGATCGGCCCAGTGCAGACAGCTGCAGGATGAAACACGTTGGGATCTTTAGAGGTGATCGGTTTGGGTCTGGTTTCGTTTGAAAAGCCGGGTATTTTTTCCCAAAAGAAGTTCAGCATTGCATTCGGCGGTGCATGCCGGTTGTTTGTTCGCCGATGCATTTCCCCTCCATTGATAATATCGATGCCGGCGGCTTCCTGATCAAGGATGGCGGCCTGTGTCGCACGGTACTGTGCATCCGCAATGTCTGCCTTTGACAGGGTCCCGTTTTCCACCTGTTTCTCTAGAGCTTCATACCAGCGGGGTACACTGTAGGACCCCACAACCGTTGTTGTATATTTTTCATATATAGCCATTGGTTTCCTCCTTTGTGATCTAACGCAAAAGGTGCACCCGCTGAGAATTCCGGCAAAAAAAAACTCCCGTAAAGGGAGAGTGATCGCCATTTGTCGCGAATGACCCCATGTTTCCCCTGAGGGCTGTAGTTAGCACCTTGATTGTACAGGTTGCTGGGCGGTCACCGGGCCAGTTCCCTCACGCCTCTCTTCATGATTATTTCTTACTTGTCAAAATAGGTATGAAAAAGTGAAAGTCAACTAGACTGTGTATTAAATTTCAACTTCTAGCCCGGATATTTCATGAATTGCTGTCGCGAGACCACGAAGATGGGCGTGCCACCTGGCAACCGCAGGGTGTTGGATTCGAGGCGTACCTGAACGGTACGTCGCAGGGTCCGACACCCGAGGACGCCAGGAAGGACGGCCATATCCGTAGTCGCAGCAAGTGATTCATGAAATATCCAGGCTAGTTACTCTTGGGGAAAATTCAGGTTCTCAATAAAGTACTCATTGAAGTCTGGCCGAGTAGAGAGCTCAACATGCTCAATAGAGCTGGCGAGTTCATTTGCCAGCTTCCAGTACCCCTTGGCGAGCAGGACCATTGAGGCCCCGGTGCTGGCAGCGTTGCCAATGGTGTGGATAATTTTGGGGTCAACCTTGGGAATGAGGCCAAGGCGTAAAGCACTTTGAGGATGGATGTAGTTTCCAAACGCCCCTGCCAGATACACCATGTCAATGTCCTTTATATCCATACCCATTTCGTCCATTAAGATTTGTATCCCGGCTGCGACAGCCCCTTTTGCCAGTTGAAGCTCGCGAACATCCTTTTGGCTGAGATAGATCGGCTTTTGAGTAAAACTTTCTTTTGTGGCAACCACGAGAAAGTCGTATACTCCCTTATCCCTTTGGATAACTCTGGCGCTCAAAGTATCCCCTGATCCCCCTTGCGGGGCTTGCATCAGGCCTCCATGATCTATGATTCCGTGATCTAACAGC
>PPDG01000189.1 GCA_002899795.1 Desulfobacteraceae bacterium
AATTCCAAATAACAAATAACAAATATCAAACAAATCACAATGACCAAAATTCGAAATTCCAAACCTGTTTTGTGTTTTGGTCATTGAATATTGGAATTTGAGATTTGTTTGTAATTTGGTGCTTGGAGTTTGAGATTTCATAGACTCCACCACTCCATTACTTCAGCGATAAGAGATTATTATATCTTCTCTCTGCTTTTGTGAGAGCACTGAAGAGGTGAAAGATGTTCCGCAGAGCGATTATCTTACTTTTGACAGTGGGGTTTTTTTCCTGTAGTCAACCGGCTGATGACAGGCAGGAGGCAGCCGAATCCGGCTATGGGGCTGAAGAGACAGCCAGGGTCAGATCTATTTGGATTGAACCAGCAAATCCCACAAGTTTTTCAAATCTGAAGGCTACGGTGGAAGTCCGGGGAGATTCGGAAGCACGGCTCGGCTACCAGTGGCTGAAAAATGACGAGCCCATTCCCGGGGCTATTCAGAATACTCTTGGCAAGAAACATTTTAACCGGGGAGATTTCATCTCGATTCAAGTCTGGGTGGTTCAACCCGGGAGCAACAGAAACCCGGTCACTTCTGACGTGGTTATTATTGGCAATACTCCTCCGGCTGTTGAGTGGGTAGCCATCGGGCCCGCTCCTCCCACTTCCACCGCGGAACTCAAAGCAGTGGCCAGTGGGAAAGATCTGGATAATGACGCGATGACGTTCACCTACGAGTGGATAGTGAATGGTGAGACCGTGGTGGGTCCGGAAGGTCCATCTCTGCCCAGTCGCTATTTGCGCAGAGGCGATGAAGTACAAGTGGCTGCCACCGCCTTCGATGGTACTGATTGGGGCCACCCCAATACCTCCATTCAGGTGGTCATTCAAAACAGCCCGCCAATGATCGTCTCCAAGCCCCCGGCGCAGTTGGAGGAAGGGGCCACCTATCGCTATGAAATAAAGGCAGAAGATGTGGATGGTGACACCCTGAGCTATTCTCTGCAAGGTAAAGCGCCTGAAGGTATGGTGATCGACTCCAAGACCGGGGTGGTGGAGTGGCAGGTTGTAATCCCTGCAGAACCAGTAACATACGAGTATGAAGTGGTGGTAGTAGATCCCGAAGGTGGCAAAAGCGTCCAAAAGATAACCTTGAAGAACTCTCCCTGATTTGGAATAATTATCTGAACAGTTACAATATACAGAAAAGAGTTTCTCCGAGGCTGTCCGACCACCCTCGAGAGCAACTTGTTGTCATTCTGAGCCCTTCGGCAAGCTCAGAATAAACTCCGCGAAGAATCTCATGGATTTAAGTACTTACGCGTTAGAGATTCTTCGCCCACCTGCGGCGGACTCAGAATGACATTGTCAGACAGCTATTAGAGCAGGATATCTAACCTAGAACAAAGAGAAGGAGATTATGCAGCTGTTTAGCAAACTGAGATGGCAAGTTATACTAATTGCCGGTCTGATAGCAGCGGTAAATCCGACCGTTTCCCAGGCTAATCCTGGCGCAGCCAAGCCTGTCCTGGAGATCCCGTCTCCCCGGTATGATGCTGGCACCCACTGGGAAGGAGAGGTCGTATCCCACACGTACCAGGTAAAAAACACGGGTAGTGAAGAACTCCAAATCCTCAGCGTCAAACCCGGCTGAGGCTGCTCTGTGGTCCGCTACGACCGGACCATCCCGCCAGGTGGCGTGGGACAGGTCACTTTGCAGGTAAATACCACTGGTTATCAAGGCAAGATCACGAAAAGTGCGCAGGTGACCACCAATGATCCCAGGCAACGACAGAGCAAAATCTACCTCGTCATTAACGTCCGCACTTACATCATCGTCGAACCAGGAACCAAGATTTTACTCCGTGGCACTGTTGGCGAAGACATTCGACGTGTAGTCAGCATTCGCGCCACTGATGATCAACCGCTGGAGATCACCAAGGTACAGAGCAATCTGCGATCAGTCATCGATTACAAACTGAACCGCAAAGACGACTCCCACCAGTACGAGCTGGAGGTGGTCAGCAAAGCCACTGAGCGGAAGACCGCCAGCGGCTTCATCACCCTCCACACCAACCATCCAAAGAAGAAGGTGGTGAAACTGTCGGTTCATATCCGGATCAGGCCCGAACTGGAGGCCTGGCCCAATAAAATAGACTTCCAAGAAGGGTCTCAAACCGGGTCCAAGAGCAAGGAAAGCAAGCGGGTGCTTACCATAATGAATACCCGGGGCAAGAACTTTAAGATTCTGGAACTAAGCTATAACAAGGCATATTTCCAGGTGCGTTCCCTGGGGCAGGATGACAAGGCTGCCAGTAGACATAAACTGGAAGTTGTGGCCCTAATGGATCAACTGCCTGAGGCAGGGTCCAATTCCAGGACATCCTGACCATTAAGACAGACAGCGCTCAAGCAGGGGAACTGCGAATACCCCTGACCATCCGGTTGAAGAAGAAATAGGGCCATCGTACACCACAAAGGGCATTCACAACGAACCGCAGAATGTCGAATAAGGAATGATGAATGTCGAAGGAGAGCAGAATTTTTGATCTTGAGGAAGCACTTCATCGATCTTGCCGTCCGCACTATTACCACAGTGGAATCCTTGCCAAATACAGAACAACAAAAAACTTCATAATTCGAAATTCCTTGTTCGACATTCTGCGGTTCAAACTTCCATCTGCCAAAATCTGCACACAAGCACATTAAGTTTATAAAAAAATATCCCCCTCCCTTATGAAAAAGGGAGGGGGATAGTATACAAGCTGGGTGGCATCCCCAGTCTTGTCCGCCGGGTTAATCTTCCATCCAATAGGTCCTTCCGGACTTTACCGCACCCGGGTTTGCCTGTTCGATGACCAGGATCGCCCCGGTGCTGGTCTGGACAAAAGCCTTGGTGCCTTCTTCTCGCCCGGTGTGCATGGCCGGAGAAACGGCAAGTCCCTTACCCAGAGATTGCTTTCTCAATACATCCTTACTGGAGCCGTCACCAGGATCAGTTTCGGCACCCAAACCAATGACGGAGCGGCTGAAAGCGGTACCGGTCTTGTAGTAGGTGGCGTAGAAATAACTGTCACCTTCATTTTGACAGGCATTGGGGTCAGGGGCATAGGTGGTAAAAGTCAAGATGTCTCCCAGCAGTGCTGCCTGACCCAGGTTTCTTTCCCTGGCGGCTGAGAAGTGCAATTTCCAGCCGTTGGGGAAGATGTTAGTGCCCGGAGCCGGATCATTGTCACCAGGATATGGATCTTTCCCCATCTCTTCTTCCAGCGCCATAAAGGTATCCAAGGTGTTATTTTCCAAATCCTTTACGTCCGTGAAGACAGACCCGTCGTAGTTTTTGATGTTTCCACTCTCGAAAACCACGGTGTTGCTCACATCCATGAGATAAGCGGATGAGATTTCCTCCCAGGTCATTTCGTTGTCAAGATCACTGTCGCCATCAGCGTCCTTATTTACATCCACCAGGTTATTTTCATGGCCGATCGTGTCTTCCCAGGGTTCCTTGATGCCGTAATAGGATTGCTGACTGGTGTCGGCCACGTCCGCATAACTGGCAAAGCGGCCGGTGCCGAAAAACACCCAGGTCCGTTTCTTCCAGTCCATGGCTACCGTGGGTGCGGTGCTTATCGGTTGACCGGCATCAAGCAAGATGGAGTCCGTGTCCCAGGAAGTTGGAGAAGTGGGAAGGATAGTGTTCTCCGGATCACTCAAGACGAGCCGCCGCAGCTTGCCTCCCAAAAAACCCGCTGAAGTATGGGAAACCGTGCCGAAATACATAGCATCTGTGGCGTAATCCAGATCCAGGTCCACGGTGATGAAATCCGATATTTGCGAGTTATCGTCAAAGCCTGTGCCATCTTCAAAAGGACCAGCAGGTGAGCCGCCCGTTAAGGCGCTGCCGTTGGGGTCTACAAGGGAGCCGCTGGCAACCAGCTCTTTCAGATCAACCATGTAGATCCTGGCCTGCTGACTGCTCAACCCATGTTTCAGAGCCGAAATGGAGTTGATCACATCCGAAGGGCCTTTGGGCTCGTTACTATCCACATATCCGTCGTTGTCTAGGTCCACCCAGACTGTCTCATTGTGCTCAAACCAACCCAGAACGTTGCTGAGAGTTAAGATATCGTTTGTGCCGTCGTCGGCTACGATGGTAGCAAGGGTTCCTGAATTCTCACCTTTGAGTGTTTGCCCGGCTACGAAATTCCCTTGGGTGGGGGTTACATACTTGAGCCTGGCACCATTTGGCCCTGAACCCAGCACCAGGTACCAGTCGTTGGGGTCGGAACCGGTGTCCTTACTCTTTACCACTATGGCCCCCGGATAGCTGGTGGTAAAGCCCAGATCGTCGAAGGAGATCTCCGCCAACAGTTCAGGCGCAATCTCCGGGTTAGTTATATCCAGGACTACGTAGGCGGACTTCATGATCTGATCGCCACTCTCATAGATGCCGTCGTGGTCCTTGTCCGTTCTGATCCTGCCGCCACCATAGCTCATGCCGCACACCAGAACAGTGCCCCATCCTCCGGGGTGCGTTCCCGTGGGGCCGTCATCCGCGAAGATCTTGGCGTCAAATATCTTCGGCTTGGCATCAACATAGAAGACGTGCTGGTAATTGGGATCAGTAAGCCAGTAGAGGTGAGGCAGCAGGTTAGAGGGCACGTACGCCCACATTTCCGCCCCGAGGTCATAGGCAGTCTCACTTCCCCCATCACTCGTCTTGGCGAATTCCCACCTGGAGTCGGCTGAGTCGAAATAGAAGAAACCTGCATTGAAAGCGTGCAGCATGCCGTCGTTTCCACCCGTATAGACGACCTTGCGTCTATTCCTGTACCTGAGCCAGAACTGCCGGTAGGAACCGTCAGCGTAGAGCAGGTCGTAGTTTTCTGCAGGTGTTCCCACCAGGGTGGCGGTTGAGCCAATGATGTCTCCGAGTCTGTAGGTGGTGTCATTCACACTATCGCCGTCGGAATCGTATCTCCGCATTCTCATGCCGGTCTGGTCCTTGCCTCGGATGAAATCAATCTGTTTCGTGGCCTCAGTACTTTCAAAGAAGCCTCCGGGAGGGGAGGTGAAGGGCTCGAACAGGTGCAGGTATGGTGAGATTGCAACAAGGTTGGCAGCTGGAGAAGAAGAAAATGCAATGACCTCACCACTGTCCGCCGCCATGTCGTTGTCGGCGTCAATAAAGGTGAAGATGTACCTGGCCTTATCCGAGGCGGTATAGGATTTATTCTGCAAGACCAAAGCGTCACTCAGTGAGTTGAGCCATTCGGCGGCGGACCACAGATACTTAATGGTATCCATGCCCTCTTCTGCAGGACTTTGCGCACTCTTTTCAGCCTGGGTAAGCTCACCGTCTCCATCGGTATCCGTGTATTTCTTCAGCACACCCGGGTTGAAGGCGTCGAATTCGATAATCTTGTCAGTAGCATTGTCCAGCGCCAGATTGGTGTTGGTATCCTCTCGTATCTGCCCGTAGGCATCCACCAGGAGAGCGTGCACATCACCCACCCAGGATACATTCTTGTACTTGGGATAGAAGATGGACTGATAGGTGGCGCCTTCACCAGAGCGCGATGCTGAGAGAACCGAGGCTGAGGTGCCCGCGGTGGCCCGCTCCAGGATGGCGAGGAACGCCCGGTTCAAATTCCTCTCCAGAAGCAAGGGGTTTTGCACGTAGAAATAGTTGTCCGGAGTGCCATCGTCGTTTTCGTCCCATTCGGCAGTCAGGTCCGGCATACCATTGGAGTTGTGATCCAGGAAGCTTCCCCATTTGGCGGCGTACCACAGGGGATTTGTCAGAAGTTCTGCTCCGGCGGTAGCTCCCGGGGTAAAGACTCGTGAGGCCGCTGTGGGCAAAGCCGTATCGTCGTCCCAGTTCCCACCGGGATCTTCTCCCGGCGGGGTGTCCAGGAAGTAATCGTAGGTAATATCATCTGCTACGCTCGTGTCCGCGTCCCTCACCTCCAGGTAGGTCCCGTCCTTGGTGGTCCCCGAGATAATGTAGCCTAAATGTTGGATGATACAGCCCGAGGCGTACACCCCTCCGTCCACGATAATCCTCACCATAGCCCCCTCTTCCGGGGTGGCCGCCGGGGTGATGCCGTCGGCTTTCAAGACAATGTAGGAATACCTGGCGATGGCGTCCATGTCGTGGTCGGCGGCCTGCTCCACGTCCTCGTAGTTGATGCGGAATTGGCCAGAGATGGGGGTCATAGACTCCACGTAGAAGTCGACGATGGTATTGGTGGGCTGAAATTGACCCTGGGCGTTTGGGACATCAAAACCGCCGCAGGTGTCCCCCACTGATTTGGCGAAGGGCACCAGGGTGATGGTCTTTACCGGATTTCCCAGGCTGATTTCGATTTTCGGCAGTGCTGAGGCCAGACCCACGGTGTAGGTCAACACCTTCTGGTCGTTGGTGGCCGAGTTCAGATCCTCCTCATGGCCGTAGTAGGCAACAGAAGCGGAATAGTAGCCTCCCTGCTTGGTGGGTTCCTCAGGACAGAGACCGCG
>PPDG01000386.1 GCA_002899795.1 Desulfobacteraceae bacterium
AGGTGGGATTTGTTGTTTTCGGCGCCTGCACTCCCCTTTAGCCCGTATCATTCACAAATCCCCTCAGACGAGCATGAGGGATCCTCGCAGGTAGAAGCGACTCCAACATAGATTTCTATATATTAGAAGTGGATCTGTATGCCCTGTCCTTGTTTTATGCCTTTTGAAAAGTTTGTTTTGAAACTCGTTTGAGACTGTGAATAACATACTTTAATCTACACTGTGACATTCTAGATCGAGCCACCATATGGTGTTATCGATCTCTGGACATTTCATGAGATTACTACCGGTGTAGGTATGCAACATTAGGGTATACTTTTTCAAAAAAATTTGACCCGATCAGATCCTCTGATTATGTTAAGTTCCACTAATCGTGCATAATACGCATGGGGTTAGATCCATGGGTCATAGACGACTCGTCCTCCTTACCTTTGTTCTTTTCTTTTTGACCGGTTTCACCAACCTGTCCGCACAATCTTCAACCATTGAGCCCAGTGAAAAACAACTCTCAACCGGAGAGCCTTTCATCTACAGGATCGCACCTGATGCGAGAGGCGGTGAGGCATACAAGCTTGTTTACCTCGTACCTGTTCCCATTGAGGTTTTATGGAGGTTCAAGACGGATTTCCATGGCGACTTCGTCGAGACCAATAAGTACATAAAAAACCAGCGAGTCATCCAAGAAGAACAAAATGTGGTAGTAATAGAGAACAGGTTGGCAAACAAACCTGAAACGAAATTTAGATGGCGGAACGTACTCTTTCCCAAGAAGTATCGTTTGGATTTTATCCTGGAAAACCCTGAACAGTGCGGCCAAAGATTTCATTACGGCCATTTCCAACTCGAACCCCTCGGCTCTTACACCAAAGTTTCCCATGAGGCTTATTTTGATTTTTTCGGCGCTTCCCTCTGGGCGTATTATCCCTGGGAAGGTGGCATGTATGCATTCCTGGATTACATTGCCAGGTGGGAGCAGGAGACCATTCTGAAGGTGAAAGATGACTATGAGTAGAAGGAGTCAGGAGGTTAGCATGGAGCATGGAGCACGGAGTACATAATACAGGAGCTAGGAGTTAGGAGTTAGTAGATTGTAATAATTGTTTTTTGTCTTTTCTCCTGGATTCTGGATTCTGACTCCTGACTCCTCTATTTTTTCTCCATGCTCCATGCCCTACCTGTCCTGAGCTTGTCGAAGGATGCCTTTTTAAATCCGCAATCCGCAATCCGAAATCCACAATCTCCAAGACCGTTTCCTTCAAACTTCAAGTCAAACGATAGTTTTTTCTTCCTTGACATCCACAATGTGGCTTTGTTATTCTAACGTTCATCTAAAATTATCCTAATTATCTTAGTTATTTATAACTAGTCATTGTCCTCCAGTCTGATAGGATAGTCCACCAACCAATTTGATTGAAGATTTTTCTTTTCTCAGCCGGTGCAAATCTTGCCTTGAGGGGTAAGATAGGATATTTTTAAGTACCTCACAAACTTCAAACTATAAGCATCATTCCTTCCCATCAGATCTATTCAAGGAGCCTTTTGTAAGGTGGACCGGAGAACTTTCCTGAAGATTGCCGGGGTGAGCGGATTATCCTTCGCCGCCAGCTGCACCTCCCAACCAGAAAAAACCTTGTACTCCCTCGTTCAGGCTCCGGATGACATGGTAACCGGCAAGGCCACTTGGTATGCTTCCACCTGCAGGGAGTGCCCAGCCGGCTGTGGCGTCTTGGCCAAGAACAGAGAGGGCAGGACCATCAAGGTTGAGGGCAACCCTCTCCATCCCATCAACCGGGGTCGGCTGTGCATGCGGGGCCAGGCAGCCTTGCAGGGAATCTACAATCCAGACAGAATCAAAACTCCCTTATTGAAAGAAGCGGGTAAATGGCGCCCCGTAACCTATGCTGAAGCAGAAGCCATCATGCAGGCCAAGGCTGAAGCAGCGGTGAGAAACGGCAAAGGTAGAGTCCGGATGCTTACTGAGGTTGTGGGGGAAAGCCTCCTGAACCTCGCAAGCCAGTCCTTGGAAAACTGGGACTCCAAAGGACCAGTAATCTTTGAACCTTTCGGATATGAGGCCTTGAAGGAGGCAAATTCCCAAGTCTTCGGGCTCGACGGACTTCCATCGTATAAGATGGACGAGGCTGACTTTCTCATATCGTTTGGTGCTGACTTCTTGGAAACATGGTTGTCGCCCGTTGAGTACGCCAGAAAATTTAAAGACATGCACGGACTGAGGGGGCAGAATAAGTCTCTGTATTTTCATGTAAGCCCCTATCAATCCCTCACTGGCGCCAATGCAGATTTCTGGTTCTCTTGCAATCCTGACTCCGAACATTTTATCGCTCTCGGACTTTTGCGGGAAGGCATACGTCATGGCAATGGTAGATTTCTGCCAGAGAAGGTTCTAACTGCCATTGATACAGTCTCTTCTCCTTACACCAGGGAAAAAGTCTCCGAACTCTCAAGTCTACCACCCGAACTCTTCGAAAAGCTCTACATTCATCTTCAACTGGCACGAAAGCCTCTTATCCTCGGTACCAGCACCAGCGCCACAGGGGCCAATAACCTGCAGACCAACATAGCCGTTAATCTTCTCAACCTGGTTTTTGATCCTGACCTTGAACTCATAGATTTCTCCAACCGCCACCGGGTGGAGACAGCTGATAGAAGATCCACAGTCTTAGAATTTTTCACGGAATTGAAAAGTGGTGCAGCGAACCTGCTCCTGCTGAACAACGTCAATCCCGCTTTTGCTTTGCCCCCTGGAAGTGGAGTGAGAGAGGCCCTGGAGCGGGATTCTTTATTTGTGGTAAGTTTCAGCAGCTTCATGGATGAGACTACTGAGCTGGCTGATTTGATCTTGCCGGTCTGTCTGCCACTGGAGGCCTGGGATGAGTATGGAGGGAAAGCTGGGATTGTCTCAACCCTGCAGCCAACCATGGGTAGCTTGACCGGGGCACCAAACATTGGAGATGTGTTACTGCGTGCCGCCTTTGGCCCACAGCGACCAGTAAAAAACTTCCAGGCTTATCTCTTTGCCCAACTCACCCTCAGAGATGCTATTCGGGGAAAGAGAGACTGGCTCCAGACTTTGCAGAAGGGAGGGCTCTTTCAATCAAGAAAGCAAGAAGGTGGATTACAAGTCGCCCTTGCCGATACATTTCAGTCTACCATTACCACCCCCCCTACTCCCAAAGAGAACCATCTTGTCTTCTTTGCTGTCCCTTCCATCCGCTTCTTCGACGGCAGGGGCGCCAACAGGCCCTGGCTTTGTGAGGTCCCAGATACGTTAACTCAGGTTGCCTGGCAGACTCCGGTCCTGATGCATCCTGAAACCCTGGCTGCAAGAGGTCTGAAGCAGGGCGATATTGTCCAAATAGAATCCCGCTGGGGCCAACTGCAGATGCCCGTCTACGAAACGGTTGGTGTTCATTCTAAGGCTGCGGTGGTGGCTATCGGTCAGGGTCATAGCGCCTACGGGCGTTATGCAAGTGGCAGAGGACTCAATCCGATTGGGCTCCTTTCTCCGGAATTGGAGCCAAATTCAGGAGGCCCATTTTTCGCCGCCGGCCCCATTGCTCTCAAGAAGACCGGCCGCTCAATAAAGCTGGCGCACACGGATGGAAGTCGGGACCAACATGGGAGAAAAATTGCCCTCTCGGTTCAATTAAAAGACCTTGCCCACCCTGAACATCACGAAGGGCACGGGCTGGGAATGTGGGAATTCCCTCTGGTGCTGCCTTTACCCGAGGCCTATGACCGGAAGACCAGGGACATCTATCCCCCGCACCAGCATGAAGATTATCGATGGGCAATGGTTGTGGACATGGACAAATGTATTGGCTGTGGCGCCTGCTCCGTCGCCTGCTATGCCGAAAACAACGTGGGCGTGGCAGGTGAGGCACGAATTATTGAAGGAAGGGAAATGGCCTGGCTCCAGATCCAACGATATGAAGACCCAAAGCAGCGCGAAAAAATCACCTTTCTTCCCATGCTTTGCCAGCACTGCTGCAATGCTCCCTGTGAGTCGGTCTGCCCGGTGTACGCCCCGCATCATTCAAAGGAAGGCTTGAATAACCAGATTTACAATCGCTGTATCGGCACTCGCTTTTGCTCTCAGGATTGTCCCTACAAGGTGCGAAGATTTAACTGGTTCGTGTGGCAGTGGCCGAAGCCGCTCAATCTGCAGCTGAACCCCGACGTCACCGTGCGCACCAAAGGGGTCATGGAAAAATGCTCGTTCTGTATCCAGAGGATCAAGGACGCTCACAATAATGCGAAAAATGAGGGCAGAAAAATACTGGACGGTGAGATTCAACCGGCCTGTCTGCAGACCTGCCCCACCGGCGCTTTCACCTTTGGAAGCCTCATGGACAAGGAAAGCAAAGTAAGGAAAAAAGTCGAGGACCAGAGGGCTTACCAGGTGATGGGATATCTGAACACCAAACCGGCAGTGATCTACTTGAAGAAGGTGGTACAGGATATATGAGTGAGTCGCCTCAACTGACATACGGTGAGATCGACCGCACTGTACTTGACACCCTGCGTCCCCCCACCGGCGGCTATTGGCTGGTCATTATGGTGCTTATCTTGGGGGTGCTCCTGGGAGCTGCTTGCTGGGTTTACCAGATTTTTGTCGGCATCGGCGCGGGCGGCCAGAACATCCCCGTTGCCTGGGGGACCTATCTCATCAATTTTGTATTCTGGGTAGGTATTGCCAATTCCGGGACTCTCATCTCTGCTATTCTCTACCTGTTCAGGGCCGGCTGGCGCAATCCCATTGCCAGGGCAGCAGAGACCATGACCGTCTTCGCCGTCTCCATCGCAGGCCTTTTTCCTTTCATTCATCTGGGACGTATCTGGATAGTGTACTACATGCTGCCCTATCCCAATCAGCGATATCTCTGGCCCAATTTTCAGTCTCCTCTGGTCTTCGACGTGGTGGCCATCAGCACCTATCTAACCGTGAGCAGTCTGTTCTGGTACACAGGCCTGATCCCGGATCTGGCCGCAGTGAGAGACAAAGCCACCGGAGTTCGCAAGAAGATCTTTACCATCCTCTCCCTCGGCTGGACCGGCAAACATGAGCAGTGGAGACACTATACCAGGGGGTACCTCTTCTTTGCTGCTCTGGCAACCCCGCTGGTGGTCTCAGTGCACAGTGTGGTCTCCTGGGACTTTGCTCTCAGTGTTGTTCCGGGCTGGCACAGCACCATCTTCGCTCCTTACTTTGTCGCCGGCGCCATCCACTCCGGACTGGCCATGGTCTTGACCCTGATGATCCCCTTGCGAAAGATCTTCCGCTACGAAAGAATCCTCACCATGAAGATTCTGGAAGCCGTTGCCAAAACCATCATCTTCACCGGCCTCATTGTGGGATACGCCTATGCCGTAGAGTATTTTTTGGCCTGGTACAGTCACAACGCCGTCGAGATGGAAGCTTTCCGCTGGAGAGCCTTGGGTGATTACAGCCTTGAATTCTGGATCATGGTTGGGTGCAACAGTCTGGTTCCCCTGCTCTTTTTCTTCAAAAGAATACGAACGAGCATCCCTTGGCTGCTTGGCATCTCCATTCTGATAAACGTAGGCATGTGGTACGAGCGTTTCGTCATCATCGTCGGCAGCGTGGCTCACGGTTTCATCCCGCACGCCTGGGGACTGTATCGACCGTCTGCTATTGAGTTTGGCATCATGCTTGGCGCTTTTTCATTATTTTTGCTCTTCTTTCTATTATTTCTGAAACACCTGCCTTCCATTTCTATGACGGAGATGAAGGAGACCTTGGATCATGGAGGGGACCATGGCGACTGACATTAGTGTCATCGGCCTCTTTTCTGATGAACAAAAGACCGCTGCTGTCATAGAGGACATGTCGGGGTATCCGTGGCAGATTGACCGGGTTCACAGCCCTTTTCCCAGTCACAAGATTTTTGACGCTTTGAAGCTCAAGAAGAGTCCTGTAGGGTGGTTCACCCTTGTCGGCGGCATACTCGGATTTTTCACCGGCTTCGGCCTGGCCATCTACACCGCCCTTGAATGGAAACTTATTGTCTGGGGCAAACCAATAGTCGCTTGGATTCCTTTTGTTATCGTCGGCTTTGAATGCACCATTCTGTTTTCAGTGTTCGCCAATGTCTTGGGTCTCATTGTTTTAGGCAATTTACCCGATTACAAGGGTTTAGAAAAATATGATACCCGCTGTTCCGCAGATCACTTTGGAATTGTCGTCTCCTGTGAGGAAGAGGAGCAAGAACAGGTACTGGAATTTTTCAAGAACAACGGAGGGGAAGCCAGGGTATTTGAGTGAGAAGGCATAGAGCATAGGGCATAGAGCATAGGGAAGGACATCAGTCATATGCCTGCGGCGTCATTGGGTCACTACGCTTCGCTGTCATTTGTTGTAATCGGTAGAAGCAAAATTATTTATTTTGGCTACTGGATTCTGACTCCTGACTCCTGGATTCTTTGATTTAAGATTTTAGACACTTTAG
>PPDG01000214.1 GCA_002899795.1 Desulfobacteraceae bacterium
AATCTCCGGGCTAAAGGCAAACTATCGTTGAAATATCTTGTAGAAAAATGCGAAATATTATTTACATGCTATCTTATTTAAGCTAGTCTGCCCACCTGTATTTCGAAATCATACTACTCTGAAAGGGGACATTGAGTGCATCCTGGTAGTGGTGATCGTCGGCCTGGAAATGAGCGGCGCCGAGGCAGTGATCGACGCAGTGGTCAAGATCGTAGGAAGTTGAGCGATCCTCAATATATCGGTGTGGAAAGACGTGGAAGTGAACGAACTGATGATGAGCCAAAATGCCAGCGGTGTACCGCTTGTCTGGGGAAATTGAGAGTTCTCATTTTAGAATGTCCTTTTCCAGACAAGAATTGCATATATAATAAATATCACGAGATAATCCATTATGTTACCTATCCAAGTGCACGCCTCGAAAATGAATCAGCTGTGGTCGCCAGTTCGTCCTCTGATATTTCATCTTACAGTATCATCTTAATACGTCCGGATCCTATCCTAGAAAAGAATCGAATATACTATATTGATGTTACCGACAGCCACGTTCCCTGAAAACCACCACTGATTTGTCCCCCAACCCCAGACCAGCAACTTCCCTCTCCCCTCCGTTCCTCTTGAGGAAAGAACCCTGTACTCCTGGTTTCGGCTCACTGGTCCGTACGCTCTTACCAGTCTGACTCATAAGTGGCAACGGATTACATACTCTTGGAATTAGATTACCCAATGGCAAAAAAATATTGTCATGTATATGTCAGATAAATCTTTATAATTAAAGGAAAAATAGTAATGCCACGGATTGGTATGATTTGTGCCTCTTTGTTTTCAACAATTTTAACTAACAAAACTCTCACTATTATGACCTGACCCTCTTGCGAGATGACCGAAGATAATAAAATAAATCTCAATAAGGTCATATGTACTCAGTGCAAGGCGACGCTGATGATCAGGCCAACTGAAAAGAGATGCCCAGTCTGTGGGGGTCTCCTGCCTCACGCTGATGAGAGAAGCTGAAGGATACTAAGCATTTACACTTTCCGGCAATGGTTCGAAAATGGGAATATTCATTCGTTGCAAAGCCTGCCCCAAGTGTGGCGGCATTGATCGGCACCGAATAAGACGCAGTATTTGGATGCGTTTTCTACCCGGAAGCAGGTACTACCTTTGTGAGCACTGTGAGGTGAAGTTTTTCTCTGTGCTTGATCTAGTTTCGATCAACTGGCCATTTGGGGCGGTTGTCTAGCCCCTCCCCATGACTATAACCCAACCTCGATGTTTGACGAATCGCCCAGATATCCGGGCTCGTTCTCATTCACCCATCAGTCTCCGCTACCTTCTCCTTGCCAGCACACTGAAGTGGTACTTTTCGTAACAATCTAGGCATTTATTTGCCAATTTTCACCTGAAAAATTCGAGCGCTATCTGACTATAAGTTCCTAAACATATTTGGAAAAAGAGAACAAGACTGAGATGGCACGATTTTTTCATAGCCTTTGGATTCGGTGGGGCTTCCTCTTCATTTTCTCTTCTCTCGGGATGTCAGGTCCCCAACGAGGTTGGCCCTGCCTGGCCCCCACTGGTCTCCCAAGTGAAGATCAGTGGGGGTTTTTATTCTTTATTGAAGCTGGGGACCCGCCCGAAGGGTGGGGAGTCCAAAGGACAATAGCGAACAAGGAATTTCGAACAGCAGAAGTTTTTGAAAAAAACAAGGCAATGTTTTTCACTTCGATATTCTGCGGTTTCTTATTCTGCGGTTCTGCGGTTCATATTCTCAAAGACTTGATAACGTATAGTCAAATGCTGAATGCCGACCGGAGAGATCTGATCCTGACTTCTTGGTGGTGTTGACAAGTAGCGTTTGCTTAATTATTCTAACGCCTCAAACTCTTAGTTCTGATTAGCCAATGTTCACCATTTGAGTACTTTACTTCCTTAGCCCGGATGTTTAATGAATTGCAGTCGCGAGACCGTGAAGATGGGCGTGCCACCGGGCAACCACAGGGTGTTGGACCCGAGGCGTACCTGAACGGTACGTCGCAAGGTGCGGCACCCGAGGACGCCCGGAAGGACGGCCATATCCGCGGTCGCAGCAGGTGATTCATGAAACATCCGGGTTCGCATGCTCTTGATCAAAAGACGATGCAAGAGAGTCCGAAAGATAGTAGTTTGCTTGTTGGCGAATCTTGAAGTAATGCCCCCCTGGAGGACATAGCATGAGTGAATTAACTAAGATGATCGTTTTGCCGGTGGACGGTTCTGACAATGCTCATAGATCCCTAGAATACATTGATCTCATGTACGGCAAAGACCACAACCTGGAAGTAACTCTTAAATATGTCCTCCCCAGTCTGCCGCCAATCCTTGCGGATGATCGTTCTATGAAGCGTGAGACCGCCACCAAGTTGAAAGCTTTAGAGAATAAAAGCATCCGTATGGCTGAAAAAATCCTCAGCCAGGCCAAGAACTTCTTCCTTCAGAAGGGTTTCGAAGAAAACCGGCTGCAGACAGTCTATCGAAAAAAAGCGGATAGTATTCCCCAAGACATCTGTAATTGGGTAGAAAGCAAGAGGGCTGATTCTGTGCTTATTAGCACCCGTGGCCGAAGTAGACTGGAGGCCTTTTTCATGGGCGAGGTCTCCAGCAAGCTTCTGGAATACTGCCGAGTATGTCCGGTGTGGATCGTGGAGGGTAAGGTGACCTCAAACCGGGTACTGGTTGCCGTTGACAGCTCGTATAATGCCCTCAGGGCGGTAGATCATGTCGGCTTCATGCTTGCTGGAACCGATGCCCCGGTGACTCTTTTTCACACCATGCGGCACTTGAGACGCTTTGTTCCCCAGGAGGTGTTGGACGAGGCTCCCGAGCTCGAAGAGCTCTGGAAAACCAAGGCAGGCCAGGAGATAGAACCGTTTATGAATAAAGCCAAGGAAATGCTTCTGCAGGCTGGCCTAAATGAGTCTCAGATAACTAAAAAAGTGGTGGACGGAAGTAGAAGCGCGGCCAGTGATATCCTGGACGAGGCCCGGAACAACGGCTACGGGACCATTGTGATGGGTAGGCGAGGCCTTTCCGGAGTGAGAGAATTCTTTATGGGCAGCGTCTCCAGCAAAGTCCTGCAAAGCAGCACCAGGATGGCCACCTGGATCGTGCTGTAATATATGCAAACATGCAAACTTGGCAAAAATCAAGCACATATTCTCTATATATTGTGACATTGCTGTTTGTTTAGCGACCTGAGGAGAACTGTAATATGGTCATGAACACGGGAACATGTGAAGACCCCCCTGGCCTACCTAGTGAACCAATTGACACAGTTGTCGATCCGCTCAAGCGCTTCTTGCACATTGAGGCGACAAGCGGGATCGTATTGCTTGTGGTAACCCTCACGGCCCTGCTTCTTGCCAACTCCCCCCTGGCAGAACGCTTCCTTGCCTTTTGGAAAATACCACTGGGGTTCAGGATCGGCTCCTTCCAGATGAGCCACTCCTTACAACACTGGATCAACGATGGTCTGATGGCGATTTTTTTCTTTGTGATCGGACTGGAGGTCAAACGTGAGCTGGTAATTGGTGAACTCCAGGACTATAGGCAGGCGGCGCTTCCTCTTGCTGCAGCGGTTGGCGGGATGCTGGTGCCGGCCGGCATCTATCTCTTTTTCCACTACGGGGCTCCCGGCGAGCGAGGCTGGGGGATTGCCATGGCGACAGATATCGCATTCGTTGTTGGCTGTCTTACGGTTCTCGGTTCCCGAATTCCCAACAGTCTTCGGATTATGCTGCTCTCTCTGGCCATTGCCGATGATATTGGTGCCATTCTGGTGATCGCCATTGGTTACACGGAAAGCCTCAATCTGACGGCTCTGGTTCTTGGCATGGTCGGTATAGGAGTCGTGATTGCTCTGATGAAAGTCGGCGTCCGCAATCTTGCAGTCTACCTTATTTTTATGGTTCTGACTTGGGTCGCCTTTCATGAGTCCGGCATCCACGCAACCATTGCCGGAGTAATATTCGGGCTTCTCATCCCGACAAAAGCCTGGATAAGTGAGGGGCGGTTGGGGACGATTGTCCAAAAAACCGGATGCTTCCTGCAAGGCGAAGGCTGGAGCACTCCCAAGAAACGTTATGCTTTGCTGAGGGATATGGAAGTAGCCGCGCGAAAGAGTATTTCGCCTCTCGAGCGATTCGAGACTGAACTCCACCCCTGGGTCGGCTTTGCCATTATGCCCATATTCGCCCTGGCTAATGCCGGTGTTACCATCGAGATTTCGGATTTTATGAATCCTGTGGCGATTGCAGTGATGCTGGGGCTTGTGGTGGGCAAGCCTTTAGGTATTGTGATCTTCAGTTGGCTGGCGGTCAGGCTCGGTCTTGCCAGGCTGCCCGAGGGAATAAGTTGGGGAGTCATTGCGGGGGGCGGCTTCTTGGCCGGGATTGGATTTACCATGGCGATCTTCATTGCCAGCCTCGCCTTGGAAGGCAACCTGCTGGATGCGGCCAAGGTAGGTATCATCGTGGGCTCGTTTCTGAGCGCGATTGTGGGCGTGATAATATTGGTTCTCCTTCTCCCCAAACCCTCCCAGAATTCCGAATGATTTAGTGGTTCAGAGCATTCCGACCAGCCTACTTTCAGTAGGTCATCTTTTTGATACGAGGTGGTCTGACGTCTGGTACTACCACTATAAACACATCACCGTATTTGGTTGGTGGACTACCGGTGCCATCAAGCAATTTGTACATCTCCTCCACGTTTCTTATATTTCCAACCCACACCACCACGCCCCCGGCGTGCTTGGTAAAGAATTCATCCAAAAGGTCCCTGGATAGCTTCTTGTAGTCGTACAAACGGGATTGGGATATAAGGTTTAGTTTCAGACCAAGATGGTCTGCTAATGGTTGAGCCGTATCCCTGTTGCGTCGCAGATTCGTACAGTAAATTGCGCTCACTCCCATGTCGCCGATCACTTCCGGCAAATGCTGAGCCCGTCTTTTACCCTGCCATGTCAGTGGATCGTCTGCCTCAGCACTGTAGATATCCCTGCCCCCATGCCGAAGGAGGATGATTGTCGTCTTGGTCCCCGGCGGTGACTGGTATGTTGGGCTTGTTTCATCTTCTGAAGTCGTGGCGCAGCCAACAAGAAGGGTAAGAACCAAGCACAGTACGGCGACACCAGAAACCGTTCGAAAACCTTTGATTGGCTCCATCGGTCAGACCTCCTCGCCTGTTATTAGTCAGAGAAATATCCGGGCTAATAACCTAGCACAAAAAAGTGAGATTGGTCAAAATGGATTGCTGCCTGGATGGGATTGTCTCGAATGATACAGAGTTGAAAACTCGGAAATTTACTTCATGGATGAAAAAATTTTATTGATCTTCTCTTTAATAACGCGCTCAGCAATGGCTGACAAGCGTTCCTCCACCAGCCGGGCTACCAGCGCTTCAATCTTCTCGGTCAGCAAATCAGCCAACTCTTCTTCAGAACCGCTTTTAGTGGCCGCCTCACCCGTATTTTTGCCTGCCCCTTCATCCTGTAATTGCACGTCGCCAAGCAGATCTTCTGAAATCCACTCGTCAACGACAACCGGTTCGGCAGCGGTCGCGGTCTCTTCTCCGGACTGCAAGTCCATTTCCAGTTCTTCAAAGAGATCTTTGGAGAACTCCTTCTCCTCGGCATTCGGTTCTGCAGCGGCAGCCCCATCTCCCGCGGACTTAAAATCCTTTTCCAAATCGTCAAAGAGATCCTCGGATAGCTGATCTTCTAAGACCGGAGACTTCTTAGGTTCCTTTTTTTGCGCTGGCACCGCCTTCTTTTCAAGAAGTTTTGATGCATCCACTTCACGGGTGGCGAGAAGTTCGTCTAAAGCGTTGGCAATGTCTTCATCCACCTCCTCCTTGCTCGTCTCTGTTGCAGGTGGACTTCCGGCGTCTGTCGACGCCTCCTTAGCCAACATGGCTTCAACTTCACCCTCAGCGTCACTCATGGCATCCAGTGCAGCTTGTGCCTGATTATCCGCAGGCTCGTCTTCAGGTGGAGGGCCATCCGACTCTCCGAACAAATCCATGTCCAGTTCCAGGCTGTCCATCCCCATTGCCCCGTCATTGAGGATAATTGTCGACACCTCTCTGTCAGGGGTTTGATCATCCAAGATAGGCCCAGTCACTTCCACAACGTCCGCCAGGTTAGCGACCTCGGTATCAATGGTATCGAGGAGAAAATCAAGTTTTTTAGTAGTTTCCTTTTTAGGACTACTGTTCTTAAGTTCACTGTTTGAGGAACTGCTGCTCATATTCGTCGTTCCAGAGCCAAGATCAAGAACATTGAAGCTCCCTGCAGCCAGCTGCAGTCCCGCTGAAGCGGGATTCGAAATGTAAGGTATTTAGACCATTTTATTGTAGTTCGCTCGCTAACCCCGCAGCCCCGGCGACGGGATTTCCGCTCCGCTCCAACAAGCTACGGGGAATGCGTTAGCTGAAGCATTTTCA
>PPDG01000281.1 GCA_002899795.1 Desulfobacteraceae bacterium
AGGAGGCATGTTGCGAATCAATTCGACGTAAGAACGTCCAAGCAACCGATAGAACAGACCCTGGCTTATGCGGCAGAGGCCCATTATGGTTCCCAGAATAGTGGCCAGGATGGTACCCCAGATACTTAGACGAATAGTAGTGAAAAGCCCTTGCATGATTAGATTGGCTACCCATTTGCCGCTCTCCTGGTCGTAACGATAAAGATACTGGGGTATGGCTTGCCAATTCCATTTGTAATTCAGTCCCACTCTGATCCGGTAGCCCAAATAGACTACCGCAGCCAGGAGGAGAGCGGAGACTATCAGGTCAAGAGGAGTTATCTTGGTGTTCTTCTTTTTCAACACAGTCAAGTCAATCCTAATCCTTGGGCAATGCCCACCCTACGGTATAGAATGCCAAAAATGTCTAAAATGTCTAAAGTGTCTAAAATGCCTAAAATTTTAGATGTGGGATCTGAAATCTCAAATCCGCAATACTCAAACCAAAATCCCAAATCTCAAGCACCAAATTACAAATAAATCTCAAATTCCAATAATCAATGACCCAAACATATTTGGGGTTCTCTTTTTTTAATATGATATGAAGGTTTGGAATTTTGAATTTCGGTCATTGTTATTTGTTTGTTATTTGGGTTTTGTGATTTGTAATTTCCATACTTCAATCCGCAATCCGAAATCCGCAATCTACATTCTTCCTATTGAATAAGACTCTCCCACTCTCTGGTGTTAAACCAGTAATTGTGCCGCTCTTGTAGCCAGCCTTCCGCCTCAACAGTCCGAATCCAGCTGTTAAAGTAATTGAGGGTGTCAATGTCACCTTTGCGGACAGCAAAGCCAATGAGCTCGCGCGAGAACGGTTCCGTGATTGCAAACAGCGTGTCCGGATATCTGAGGGCTTGGTGGACGGGCGTTGGCAGGGAAGCGATAACAGCATGTAGATTGCCATTGAGCAGTTCCTGATAAAGCTGGGGTTCCTCAGAAAAAAGACGGAGCTTTGCCTTGGGCATCATTCTTTTAATTGCAGGAACGGATGTGGAACCGAGCCGGGCACCCACAGTGACGTCAGGTCGATTGAAATCTTCTGGCCCCTTGAAGCCGGCAGCCAATTTCTTGTGGGCGCAAATAGTCTGGCCACTGTAGTCATAGGGTATGGTGAAGTTGACCTTGAGGTTGCGATCAGAACGTATAGTCATGCCACCTATAACGACATCGAACTTCCCGGTAAGAAGTGCCGGAATGATACCATCCCATTTGGTTGGGACAAACTGAACTTTGACCCCGGTATCTTCTGCCAGTCTGGTGGCAACGTCGATTTCAAAGCCAACAAAACTACCGGTCTTGTCCTTCATGGCCCATGGAAGGAAGGTGGACATACCGACACGAAGTACCCCACGCTCGAGTATCTTCTCGATCGTGCTTTCGGCTGCCAATTGCTTCTGGAGTGTGCCTGCTGAACCTGATGCCACCATGAAACACATCAGGGAGATTATGATTAAAATTTGAAAGAGTATCCGGCAAGTCTTCATTTTTTTCCTCCCTTTTTTGTTCTCATAGAGCATGGAGAAGACGAAAGCAATCTCTGTTACCCCATGCCCTATGCCCTCAAAGGATTTGACTAATAAACTGCTTCGTTCTTTCCTCCTGCGGATTGGAAAAGATTTGTTCTACTGATCCTTCTTCCACAGTCCGTCCTTCATCCATAAATATTACCCGATCACCGACTTCGCGGGCGAATCCCATTTCATGCGTCACCACAACCATGGTCATTCCTTCCCGGGCAAGGGTTTTCATGACATCAAGGACCTCGCCAATCATTTCCGGATCGAGAGCACTTGTTGCCTCGTCGAAGAGCATCACCTTAGGTACCATGGCCAAGGCTCTGGCAATGGCAACGCGCTGTTGCTGACCGCCACTGAGCTGGCTAGGATAGCTCTGGGCTTTTTCAGGAATGCCGACCTTCTCCAGAAGTGACATGGTCACTTTGGTAGCCTCGTTATGGTTCTTTTTCCTGACAAGCATTTGTGCCAGATTAACGTTTTCCAGTACAGTCATATGTGGGAAGAGGTTGAATAATTGAAACACCATGCCTACTTCTTTACGGATCTCGAGCCGGTTCTCCTTATTATCGTCAAGAGGTATACCGTCGATGGTAATGGTGCCTCTGTCAAAATCTTCAAGGCCGTTTAGACACCTGAGAAACGTAGATTTACCAGCACCGGAAGGGCCGATAACTACAACAACCTCGCTGCGCTTGATCCTGGTGGAGAAGTCATATAGAGCTTGAATCCCGTCGGGGAATGTCTTGTGGATGCGGTCCACTTCAATGATGTAATCGCCTAATTTCTTCCCCTGCATGCAATTCTCCGGCACAACGTTAGCTGGCAATTTTCAAGCGGTATGCCATGATATCAGCCATGGTTGACAGCACAACAGTCAGAACAAGATAGATGGCCGCCACAGTGAACCAAATCTCAAAGGTCAGAAAGGTCTCACTAATTATTATCTGTCCCTGCATGGTTAGATCGTAAATGGCAATAGTGGAGACCAGGGCTGAATCTTTGATGAGCGCGACCGCCTGACTGGTGAGAGGAGGGAGAATGTATCGAATCGCTTGCGGTAAAACAATATGCCGGTAGGTGTGAAATGTGCTCAGCCCGAGACTATGAGCCGCCTCCCACTGTCCTCTGGCGATAGAAACTATTCCAGCCCTGAAGATTTCTGACGCATATGCTCCCTCGAAAAGGCTAAGTGTCAGGACGCCCGCAGTAAAACGGTCGATGCCCAGTATTGGTGCCGCGACAAAATAGAGGAAAAACAATTGGACCAGAAGCGGTGTGTTTCGGATCAACTCCAAGTAACAGCGAGCCACGGACCTACCTACCAAGGAGTCTGACATTCGTAGGAGTGCCGTCAACAATCCAAAAAAGAAAGAAAACACCAGGCTCCAGCCGCAGATGCGCAAGGTGACTAGCAATCCTTGGATGAGAGGGCCGAAAATAAGCTTACCGTCTTCGACGCTCAATATGTATTTGGATACCCGGTGCCACTGCCAGTTGTAGCCCAAACTCTCAGTGCCCCGATAGATTAACCAGACGAGGGCCGCAATAACTAATAAAAACTTGATGATGTCACTCCAGGGGGAATGAATCACAGGAAACCAGATGTGACGAGAGCTTTTATTGTTTACTGGGGCCATAGTAGTAGTAAATCTAAAGTTGGAGATATTCGCAGACCGTGCGCTCTATTTTAAGCATAATTCCTACTAATTCAACTAATTCTGTAGAACAGGGTGTCCGTGGTGTGTTGTCCGTGGTCCGTAGTTCGTTGTCAGTTGTGAAGAAATCATGGAGCATAGGGAAAAAACTAGGCACTAAGAACTAGGCACTAGGCACCAAGGACTAGGCACTAGGCACCAAAAAGAAGGAGTCAGAATCTTGAAGCCAGATCTTAGCTTTTGTGTTTCTTTTCCTGACACCTGAAACCTGACACCTGGTTACTGTCTCTTGCCATAGTGATTCAGTCAGTACCGAGAACCACTGTGCCGCGCTGAATTGGGTGATTGGAGTTGGCTTCCCTGAAGTAGAGACCTTTACGGTAAAATGGGTAGTAGATTAACCTGGATGTCTCTACTGTAATTTTAGATTTCTTTACTATGTTGCGAGCCCGGCGGTTATACCTGGGCACCATTGAGATGAGAGCCACCCGGGCCAATTGTTCCGCTTCTTCGCCACCCAGGCACACTCCCTCGAATTTTTCTTTTTCCAGGGCTTCTTTGGGCCGAAGTTGTTGGGAAGGCGGGTTGACGCAGAAAAGGGTGGCCAACTTGGAGAGGGCATTGGTGCTTCTGATCTTGAAAGCCGGAATCAGAAATAGAATTGAATCAGCATCTTTTCCGCTTTCTCTTCCTGCCGGAAGGTTTGGTAACAAGGTGCGGAGACCGGACCTGTTCTTCAAGACCCCGTCAGGGGTATAAATCTGAATTCTCAGGTCCCAGAAAGGCATGTAACGAGTAGCATGCTCGAACTTTTTCGGCACAGCTACGAGTTGATACTCCACTTCCTGGTATGTTCCAGCGTTTTCGACCCAGGCCCGGGTACAGGTAGCACAAACGTGGGTCTTGCTCGTGGGTGAGAAAGGAAGGTCCCAGCCGCATACTGGACAAACAAACGGAATCAGACGAAGATCACTGAAGTTAGCTGCTACTTCACTGGGTTTGTGTTCTTGGAAAAAAGAAGCCATATTCTGATCCCATACGGTTTTCCTGATGCGATTGGCCACTCCGTCGATAATGAGCAAACCGCTCCTGTCTTCTCCTTCTACCTCTAGGACCCAGAATGGAAAATAAACTAAAGAATAAACTTCTCCCAGCAGTTGGGTATCTTTGAATTCCACCCGAAAGTTTCGATCAGAGAAGCCATAGGTTAGGAAACTGCTACTGTGCTCCGTTGCCTCCCGCAGGCTGATCTCAACAGGAAGAACGATGTCGTTACCGGAAAGCCTGGTGTGGTGAAAGAGCTGCAGAGGGATCGCGGAGGTGCGTACTCCCAGAGAGGCTAAGTCAAGATCTGGTTCTTTGTAGGCTGGAAAGGAGAAGTCGAAGAGCTTGGTTTTGAGTTCCTTGGCGTCATCCCACGAGCGCGCACCCGTTGGTGAAATGGCCTCCTTCTTACCCAGGAGCCAATGAAAGACCATACCCATTATTCGCCAGTATGGAGCATAGACTAAATAAAGTCCTTTCTTCTTCCAGCGCCATGCCCCTTTGCTGCTAAGTAACGACGAAATCCGATGTTGGCACTGTGTTGCAGTCCAGCGTGGTGGGAGCATAAAGCGCGGCTGGCCCGATTTCCCAGAAATCTGATTGGTGGAACCGCAATAATGACAGCGAACCACCTCGATTTCTTCCTCAAAAACAATATCTCCACCGCACTGCGGACAATCAACCTTGATTTGCATAGTGACATTCAGGGTTACGGATCAAGCAAGATCAAGGAAGCTCTTCACCACACTCGTTACAGAAGTTGGCCTCCGGTAGCGCCTGATACCCGCATTTAGCACATTTCTTGGATTTTTTCTCAACCTTGGTACCACAACTCATGCAAAAGTTGGCGCCGGCGGGGAGATCGTTATCACACTGAAGGCACTTATTGATGGTAACGATTTGATGGCCACAGTTTGAACAGAAACGTGCATCCATGGGGATCTGCGCCTGGCATGCTGGACAATCCATCTTTTTGGTGCCGGGCAGGTGGCCTTCCTGCATGGTCTTTTGAAGCATGCCGGGAATGAGCATGCCAAGACCAGCGCCCAGACCCAAACCCATGCCACTTCCTGCATCTCCTCCGGCACCTTCGGCCGTGGCGGCATCCCCCATTGCCTTGGCTGCTTTAAATTTCATGAAACTATCCAGGTCACCCACTGCCTGCATGCCTGCCTTGGCATCGATCATTTTCTGCACCTCAGCCGGGGGCGTAATGTTATTGATGTAAAAGTCAAGGAGGGTAATGCCATAGCGGGCGAAGTCTTCATGGACCCTGCTCTTGATGGCAGCGCCCAACTCATCGTAGTAGGCCGGTAAGTTGAAAACAGTGTCCAGCATTTCACCCAAGAGGTCGTTGACGCGGCTGACGATCACGTCGCGGAGAAAATCTTCTATTTCCTCGGTACTATAGATTCCCTGTGTTCCAACAAGTGTATTGATGAGCAGCAATGGCTGGGTGATACGCATGGTGTAGGTGCCGAAGCCGCGAAGACGGACAAGACCAAGCTCGGCGTCTTTGAAGGCAACCGGCTCCTTGGTTCCCCATTTAAGGTGGGTGAAAATCTTGGTATTGGCGAAATAGATTTCAACCCGAAAAGGGCTCCTAAAGCCAAAAGGTAAGCTCAGGACCTTGGTTATCAAGGGCAGATTCATAGTCGACAGGGTATGCCGACCGGGTCCAAGAATGTCGTAGGCTTTGCCGTCTCGAAAAAAAATAGCAGCCTGACTTTCGCGAACAATCAGCTGGGCACCAAATTTGATCTCTGCCGATCCTTGCTCAGGGATACGATGCATCATGGTGCGACCGGTTTCGTCAAACCATTCTATGACTTCTAAGAAAACGGCCATGGGGGCGCTCCTTTCATTCGCGCAAAGCGCAGAGCGGTAAGCGCATAGCGTGCCTGTGCCAGCGCGTGATGCTCTAAAAAATCCGACAACCTAATTTTGAGTGAATATGGTTTGCCGGTTGGTGATCCTTTCTTCCAAGCGATTTACTAGTTGTTCGATGTCATTAAGAGAGGTTTTTTCCCACTCATTATCCTGGCGTTGCCGTAGGGTGCTGACGGCCACCGCGAGCTCTTCGACCTCTTGGTGTAGTGAAAGATCGTAGTCATAGAGCTCTGCCAGCTTTTGCTCATTCACGGGTGTCGCTGCGAACAGGCCTGCATAGCCGTAACTGGCAAAGCGAATGGTAT
>PPDG01000302.1 GCA_002899795.1 Desulfobacteraceae bacterium
AAGGTAAATGGGAATAGAGCCAGAACCCATCCCGTGGCACGACCCAGAAGTCGGTGAAGGAATGGGGCAAAAAGAGCCAGAGTAAATATTCCAAGCACAGACCAGCCCATAAAAGTTCACTCCGAGCCGTAGTGCGATTTAATAGAAGGCCAGCAATCCAGGATATTTGCCGACATTTGAAGTCCACCCGCCGCACGATTGATGCGGCCTCACTTTTTCAGTTACTAGTGCTGAATGGTACAGATAATGGGGTCCATTCTAATAAGTCTACAAATTCAGCTTATAAAAAGCCGTAATCAGCCATTCAGTGGTTCATGTGATTGAAGCTCTCCGACGTCCGCCTAGGCGGGACCGCGTATACGCTCGCCCTCTTGTATAGAATTCCCTCCGGGGAATTGAAGCTTCCCGCAGCAAGCTGCGGGGAATCTTCGACTGTAAGGCATTAGTCTATTTATTAGGTTCGCTCGCTAACCCTGCAGTCCGCCAGAGGCGGACAGGGAATGCGCTCGCTGGTTCAGTTCAGCAGGGCTCACTGGTACAGTTCAAGCTAATTTTCTCTGATAAGAGCAAATCTCGGCGCTTTGCGGACTGGGCAGTTTACTTAGGGAGTATTCTCTGAATTATAACCGCACATTGGACAGGAATAGTAATCCATATCCCTGCAGAAGTCGATTGTTTCTTTAGCTCATTTAAATTCCCTGCAATCCCACGTCAGCGGGAACGTCTTCCCCCAGCCGGATTTGATGGAGACTCGGCATTCCGGGTGCCGTGTATAAATCGGCGTTCACCATATTTTGCCTTTTACTGGTGGGGTTAGTCCCTGTTGAGATAGCCGTATTTGGGAAAACGGATATAGCGCTTTAAAACGGCCAGATTAAGGGAATAAAAACTGAGCCCATTACCAAGACGAGCAGGTGAGTGGAATCCCCAGCCTGAAATAGTCATTTAACCTATAGCTGCCTGGTCCGTAAACGAGAAGATTTGTCTGATAGCCGACAGGAGAAGCAAAGCAGGCGCTGGCACCGAAACAGATGGAAATTATGAAAGGTTCTGGATCAACCCCCAGGAAGAATTAAAACAATCCAAATGCTCATGCAATTTCCTCGCTAAACCCCTTTTGCCGTAAAAAGTATAACATCAAAAACAGTTTCACCTTCCAGCAATAGTGAGATCCTCTATTCGAAGTTGTCACTTTACTCACGGATAGTAATGCCAGTCATTATCTCAAAGTTGCTCTCCATATCTCACCTTTCAAAAGAATGCAAGCAACCGCAGATACAACAAATATCCTGCCAGCAGGAGCAGTGCTTCCCACCGATTCACTCGACCCGATCCCCGCCGTCTAGACCAGAATATCGGCCAGAGCGCCAAAGATACTAAAAACACCATAGGATAATCACGGAGCAGTGCTACACCCTCCACTTCCATTGGTTTGAGGATTGAGGGAATTCCAATGATAGCAGTAGAGTTGATTAGGTTGGATCCAACGACATTGCCCACGGCTATGGAGTGCTGTTTTTTTACGACACCGGCGATTGAGGTAGCCAACTCTGGAAGACTCGTACCCACGGCTACTATGGTGAGTCCAATTATGAGTTCGCTGAGCCCGAGTGCTCGGCCGAGTCCAACGCCACCCCAAACAACAAGTTGGCTGCCAATAAGGAGAAGAACGAGGCCGCTGATCATTTGAACGAATACCTTTCGCCTACTTGTTAGTTGAGTGCTGGAGTTGGTTGGAGCAAGCAGTTTCTTTGTGTCTTCGTCTGCTGAGCGAATCACGAGGACGAGATAGAGAGCCAAACCTATCAGCAAGACCAAGCCTTCGAAGCGAGTTATCACCCGGTTTGAAGACATCAGCCAGGTGGCAACGGTAGCTACCATTAGAGCGGGATAGTCTAGTCGAAAAAGTTTGGATTCCACCATTAGCGGCTGAAGGAGCGCACATATTCCCAAGACCAAACAGATATTGGAAATGTTGCTTCCCAACACATTCCCGAGCCCTATACTGGAGTGCCCGACAATCACCGCAGTGGTAGTGACGAGAAGTTCCGGCAAAGAGGTGCCAAGCGATACAACAGTCAGGCCAACCACCAGAGGCGAAATCCTTAAACTGCTTGCCAGAGCAGCGGCACCGGCGACGAAACGGTCGGCACCAATTGCTAGTGCGGTTAAACCTAGTGCAAGTGCTCCAATAAAGAGCAACATCATTCAGTCGCACACTCCAGGCAAGATCCGGCTATCGGAACCAGGTTTGAGGGTGACCCCAGAAGGATGAGGATGTCGTCTGCAAGAATTTGGGTCTGTCCGTCGGGATTGGCTAGTATCTGCGGGCCCCGCCTTATGGCCAAAAGGTTCACGCCGTATTTGGTTCTCAGCTGAAGTTCTGCCAGTGATCTGCCAACTACGGGAGCCTTTTCATTCACCCGTATGCTGCTTATTTCCATATCCGGAAAGTTAAGTTTGAGGTCAGCCAAGGAAGCCGGGTCTTGCGCCGGTCTGCGAAGCATCTGATACCCGCCTTTTCGCGTCTCTGCCGTGAACAGATCTATCTCTTCTTTCGGCACCAGATACTTGGCCAAAACCCGAGCAAAGATCTCCACGGAGGTTTCGTACTCTTCCGCAATAACCTCATTGGCGCCGAGTTTATGCAAGGCAGCCGTCTCTGCCAAAAAGCGGGTTCGAGCAATGATATGGATCTTCGGGTTTAAGCTTCTTGCCACTGCGGTAATTCTCCGTGTTGCAGTAGGATCTGAAATAGCCACCACCATTACCCGCGCGGCTTCAATCGCGGCATGCTCAAGGACCGCTTCATGCGTGGCGTCACCATACATTATAAGTTCACCCGCCTTCTTTTCGTTGCGAACGGTCTCCGGGTTCATCTCGATGATGACATAGGGGATCTTGGCCGTCTTGGCTGCCGTGGCGACATTTTTCCCATTCAAACCATAGCCCAGGATAATCAGGTGGTCTGCAAGCTCTTTTACGTGAAGCGCATTCATTGATTCCGACTTTTTGGAGAAGCCGCTTTTAAGCTTTACGGGAAGGGGCAATCGCAGGGTAGCATTGGCAACTCTGGGTGCAAGAGCCATAATAAACGGTGTTGCCCCCATGGTAATAACGGCGACTGCTAGAAAAAGTTGGAACGTATCACCTACGAGCAATCCATAGTCAACACCGACTCTGGCCAAAATGAATGAAAATTCTCCCACCTGACACAGTGTAAGACCGACTATGATCGCGGTGCGCAGAGGAAAGCCAAGGAAAAGTACGGCAGTAGTAGCAATGAAAGTCTTGGAAATGATGACCGCCACAGAGATTAGGGCAACCTGATCTGGATGTTTAATTAAAAAACCAAGGTCTAAGAGCATCCCGATGCTAACGAAAAACAAACTGGTAAAGACATCTCGAAACGGCACAACGTTGCCAAGCGCATGGTATCCATATTCGGACTCCGAGATGATCAGGCCGGCCAGAAATGCCCCCAGCGCCAGAGAAAGCCCTGCAAGATAAGTCAGCCAAGCGACGCCAAAGCACATGACCAGAATGCTTAACAAGAACAACTCTCGGCTTCGGGACCTGGCGATCTGATAGAGCAGTGCCGGCACGATCCATCTGGCACTTGCCGCCACGAGGGCAAAAACACCTATACCTTTGAGTGCCAAAAAGGCAAGGGATTTTCCTAGATGGGCTCCTTCGCCAACCAATAAAGGGGTGAGCAGGATCATGGGGACAACAGCGATGTCCTGAAAAATCAAAACAGCGAGTGCCATGCGGCCATGGGGGCTGTCAAATTCGGCCTTTTCCTGAAGGATTTTCAAGACAATGGCGGTGCTGCTCAGGGAGATAAAGAAACCTATGAACACTGCCTCATTGAAAGGACGGCCCAATCGTATCGAGATAGCAAAACTCACCAGGAAGGTCAAGATCACTTGTAGAGAACCGCCTAAAACCACCGACTTCTTCATGCGCACGAACTCTTTTAGAGAAAATTCAACGCCGATGGTAAAGAGCAGCAACACCACACCAATTTCGGCGAGGATTTCCACTTCATGGATTGCGCTGATGAGCCGAAATCCATATGGCCCGGCGAGAATTCCCGTTAAGAGAAAGCCCAGAACGGACGGCAAGTTGAGGCGCTGACAAATCAGAAGAACGCCGATGGCCAAGGAGAATATGACAAGAACATCCTTAAATAACACTACTTCCATTTCAAACCCTAAAAAGAATTACCGCAATGAAAATTTCTTTGCAGGCAACAGAGCCTCGAGATTTATTGTACTTTATAATCACCGTTCCAGTCCATTGCCACCCGTCCATTTGTAATTTTTCCGCGGGCAAATCCCCCGGTTGGTCGATCCTCCAGGGAGAGTAACCATCGCAGAACTCTTTACAAAGACAAAAGAAAACTTACCTTAATTGCGACCAACAAACTCAGTTTGTTTTCGGAAAATTACATGGACAATTGTTTCTTTATAGAAAGGTTGAATGCACTATGAAATGGTCACTAAAACTGGTAAGTTATGCGGGAATTCCCATCTACATACACTTGACATTCCTTCTCTTAGTGGGATGGCTGGGAATGGTTCACTGGATGGGGAGGGGGAGTCTTGAAGCTGTTATTGCAGGAATTGGCTTCATCCTTGTCCTTTTCACTTGTGTTCTACTCCATGAGTTCGGCCATGCACTTACTGCAAAAAGATACGGGATAAAAACCCGTGATATCAACTTGCTGCCCATCGGTGGTGTGGCACGCCTGGAGCGAATGCTTCATTGCTAGAAAGGGAGTTATTTTATGCACCGCTTCAAAAACATACTTATTTTGCATGACAGGAGACCGGGACACCAGCTTACCATAAAACGTGGGGGCGATCTTGCCAGGAGAAATCAGGCCAGACTAACTGTGGTTGATGTCATAGAAGATGACTCATGGGATTCAGGCGAAATCTACGCCTCGGCGTCATTTCGAGAACTCAAGCAGCTTGTCATCGAAGAGCGGCAAAAGGATCTTGAAAGTGCCATTGAACCTGTGAGGCAACAAGGGCTGGACGTTCGAGCAAAGTTGCTGTTCGGAAAACCATTTCTTGAGATCATCCGTGAGGTGTTGCGAGAAAACCACGACTTGGTAATCAAGACCGCTCAGGGAGAGGGCGGGTTGAAGGGTATGCTTTTCGGCAGCACTGCCACGCACTTGATGAGGAAATGCCCCTGCCCAGTTTGGGTGGTCAAAGAGGAAGAGAACGAACGGTATGATCGGATAATTGCTGCGGTGGACCCGGATCTTTCGGATGAGCAGATAAACGAACTCAATATAAAAATCATGGATGTAGCGACTTCCCTTGCCAAGCTGGAAGAGAGCGAACTCCTCGTCGTCCACGCTTGGTCGCTTCACGGCGAAACCATCCTGAGGGGCGGAGTCGGAAGAATGGACCAGGAGGAAATCGATAGTTTGGTTCGGGAGGCTGAGGCTACGCATAGCACGAGGTTGAATAATCTCTTGCAGAAATATGATCTGCAAGATCTTAACCACAGGGTGCATCTCTTAAAAGGTGAAGCGGGAAGAGTGATTCCGGAGCTGGTGGAAAAGAAGCGGGCAGATCTTATTGTCATGGGTACCCTGAGCAGAACTGGTGTGGCTGGCTTTCTTATCGGGAACACCGCAGAAAAGATACTCAACAAGGTGGACTGCGCGGTTCTGGCAGTGAAGCCTGATGAGTTTGTCACCCCAGTAAAACTTAGTTGATGTCAAGGAAAAGATGGTGGTACGAGATATCACTCTGCCATCATCTTCACCATTTTGTAGCAAGCAAAACGACAGGCCTTGCCAGCGAAAATTCTCTACTGAACGACCCAGACAGCCTTTCAGGCCGAATTCTCAATGACTTTCTTCGTTATACTGCCAAAGAGGAAGTCCATGACGCCCGAATACCCTCGCCGATCCATGACTATTGTCCCACACCCACTGGTTCGAACTTCTTGGAGTATGTCATTGACTGGACTATCGATTCCCTTGACCACCATCGTGGTTACTTGCTTTTCGCTGAGGCCTGCATCCGGGAGCATTGCTTTTACCTTTTCCACCGGCGCGGGCACCACTTGATCTCTAACCAGTGCGATGGTGTGAACGGAGTCATAAATAAGCCGCTGGTAAAGACTTCGTTATTCGGGAGACCGAGGTAAAAGATCAGCTTATATCGTTCATGTAGATATTTTTGTGCCCTACTCGAACACCAAATTGTCGATTAAGCGGACGGGAAATCAAGGACACAAGATTTTCAGGCAGGTAACGGTTATCCGTGAGTAAACATAACTTGCCAAGATATGAACTTTCATAAAAGTTCAGATATGATATGCGTATGGTAAGTTTTCGGGGACATCCAGGACTTCACATCTATAGCAGAGATCTGGATATCAAACTCTGGCAGGATAATTACTATATGCGGTG
>PPDG01000311.1 GCA_002899795.1 Desulfobacteraceae bacterium
CAAGGCGATTTAACCTCGTGCCTGTTTACTCCCTTCTATTTCTAGGTTATACTATTAAACGGGTAGGGTTTGGAAAGTCCCCGTATGGACCCTATCCAATTGAAACCTCCCTGGATTTGCCCCACCCTTGCCGGAGCTGCAGGGGTGGGGCACTTTTTTTATTCCAACAAAATAAAAAACCCCTCTGGTGCTTACCAAAAAGGGGTTTCTCCTGTGGAGGTAAGATGAGGTAAATTACGTTCTTACTTTATCGATCCAGTGCAGTCCCAGTCATTGTCTTTTTTGGCTGAGTGACACTTAATGCAGCCCTTCACTTTTCCTGCCTTCAGGTCATCTATCTCCAAACCAGTGGGATAATATCGAATTTTTCTATACAGTTTGCATCTGAAACATTTGCTCCGTGCCCGGCGGAGTCCAACGGGGTCCATAAGGTGCGAAATTATATAGACCCTTTCCATGGTCAGCTTATGGGGGCATTCACCCTCAGCAAAAACCAAACAAGAATTGATCCTGTGGGAAATCAATGTGCTCACCCCCAAGTGAACCAGAATGCAAGCCCGGATTCTTTATTCAAGAAAGCACCTGAGTTGATCTGAGCGCGGTGCGTGTCGCAGTTTTTGGATGGCCCTCTTTTCGATCTGTCGGATACGTTCCTTTGAGACACCAAAGTGCCCGCCGATGCTCTTGAGTGTCTGCGTGGGCCTGCCATCTATACCAAAACGAGATTTTAACACTCCCTCCTCTCGAGGAGACAGAGAGGCCAGAACCTCGCGGGTGACCTCAACCAATTCCTGTTGGCTGATTCCTTCCAAAGGTGACACAGTTCTTTTATCTTCTATGAAATCTCCTAACTGTTGATCTCTGTTGCCAACCGTCGCTTCCAAAGAGGCTGGCCGTGTGGACAACTGAGCGAGCATCGTGACTTTGTCAACAGATAATCCGCTGCGCTCGGCAATCTCTAAATGACTGGGTTTGCGGTCAAGCTCTTCGGCAAGCTCGGACACAATCCTGTGGAAGGAGCTTTTCATCTCGATGACATGAACAGGCAGCCGGATAGTGTTGGTCTTTTCATAAAGGGCTCGAATAATACCCTGCCTCACCCACCAGGTAGCATAGGTGCTGAAACGGTTACCCTTGGTGTAATCGTATCGGGAGACCGCCCTGATCAGTCCCATGTTGCCCTCTTGGATGAGGTCTAAAAAACTCAGACCTCGACCACGGTACCGCTTGGCAATACTGAGCACCAACCGCAGGTTAGCCTTGACCATTTCATCCTTGGCCGTGTTGATTGTGGCAACTACGGCCCGAACCTCAGCGAGAAGTCTCTGGCATATTGCAGCTGCGCCATTGCCGCCGGCGCCACGTTCCAGGGTCGATACAATGTGCTCCACCATTTTTTCGCGCAGTCCGGGATAAGATTCCACCTCGCTCTGCCACTTGAGAATTTTTTTGCGAAAGTCGCCGAAGTGTTTTTCTGCAACGCAGTAGGTGACCACCATGTTGACCACTTCTTCTTGACCTTCCTTAATGGTTCGCGCCAACTCAATTTCACGTTCAGGGGTGAGCAGGTGAAATCGGGAGACATCTTGAAGGTAGCAATTGATGAGATTGGTCTGAAAAAAATCGTCTTCCTCAGTGTCCGAGGTCATGCTGACATCCAGGGGATCTTTCTCCCCGAGAAGATCTTGTTCTTGTTCCGCTCGATCCAATTGTTGCTCTCTGTCAATTGCCCCACACTCTTCCACAGAATCAGATGGGCCATTGTTCCAAACATAGTCCGGATACAGATCTTGAATGGTAAGCTTCGAGTCCGAACGATTGAGAGAAACTGACATGATCACACTCCACAATAAAAAGTGAATAGAGAAAAGGACCGTATTAACCTGTATTTGAAAAAGGGAGACGGCAAAATATCTCCCAGGCTACTGAAATTGTCTGAGAAGTAAATCAGGTGCATTGAGTAAATTCAGGGCAGAAATACTGTATTCCGCCAACGGTTCCCATGTAGGGCTAGCCATCCTCAGAATAAATACTGTCGACTAATGCTAAAATGTCCTCTCGACTCGACGATTCTTTTGAAAGGAAATGATCGGCTCCATACTGGACTGCAGCCTCTCGGTACTCCGGCAAGTCATAACTTGTTAGGATTATGACTTGTATCGTTGAATAACGTCCCTTTATCTTTCTGGTTATCTCGAGGCCGTTTGCCCCGGGCAATTTTATGTCCATAAAAACGAGATGAGGGCGCAGACCCTCTAGTTTCTGCAGTGCTTCCTCTCCGTCCTCAGCCTCCTCGACAACCATTCTAGGAAATCGTTCGCACAGCATCTCCCTGAGGGACTGACGAAAAGGAGCGTTGTCCTCAACAAGCAATGTCTTGAACATCTGGTTTTACCCCACAACGGGCGTGATTTTGGGAAGTATGGCCGGTAGATGCTACAACACCCTACAACAAGCACCCAATGAGTAGAAATGGGGCGGAGACAGTAGATATGGAAATATTACACTGTATTTTCCAGGGAGATAGGTTTGCAGCTGAGTTTACCCTAACGTTGCATACCTACACCGGCAAAAACCGCTGCGCTCGCGCGATAGTCCCGCCCATGGCGGGACGGCTGTGCTCGCCTCAGACAGGACTTAACGTACGGTAAAGTACGCCTCGACCTGTCCGAGCCTGTGCGCAGCCACATCTGAGGCACTCTTGCGCGTTTTTTCTTGGCGCAGGTATGCAACGTTAGGGTTTATATTGCCGGCAAGTGCTTTACAGTTTTCTCCTCAAATTGTATTCTGACAAAAGACCGCCACCTCTATGCTCAGGTGAAACTGGTGAAAGCAAAACGCAGAGTCGTTATTGCCGAGGATCATACTATTCTCAGAGAGGGGCTGCGGGCCCTGCTCTCCGCTGAATCGGATCTCGAAGTGGTAGGGGAGGCAGCAGATGGCCGACAAGCCATTCGGCAGGTGGAGGAACTCAGACCCGATCTTATCCTGACGGACCTCTCCATGCCGAAGATGAATGGGGTTGAGGCCATCAGAGAGATCAAGAAACGTACTCCAGAGACGAAGGTTTTGGCCCTGACGGTTCACAAGGCAGAAGAATTCATTCTCGAGGTTCTGCAGGCTGGGGCTGACGGATATATTTTGAAAGATGCTTCGGCTGAGGAACTTATAATGGCTATAAAGATCGTTCTAGGGGGAAAGCGTTACCTCAGTCCCTCCGTTTCGCAAATGGTAATAGAAGGATATCTCGAGGGCAGGAAGAGCTTTGCGTCGAGTTCACCGTGGGACACACTCACCAAGCGGGAGCGAGAAATTCTAAAACTTATTGCCGAGGGCCATAAAAACAAAGAGATTGCCGCCTACCTGTACATCAGTGTAAAGACGGTAGAAAAGCACCGGGCTAACCTCATGAAGAAATTGGATCTCCACAGTGCTGCGGCCTTGACAGCTTATGCCATGGAAAGAGGGCTGATAACAAGGTGAAGGAATTTCGAATTGCGGATTTCGAAACTGGGAACCCGCCCGAAGGGTGGGAGTCCGAAGGACAATTGCGAATTTAAGAACGTTTACGCCTTTTTCAAATCTACAATCTAAAATCTCAAATCTGCAATCCTAACCTTTGAATCTCTTTAGCCCGGCCAAGATGCCCTGATAGTGGTTCCTTCTCGCCTGACTGACTCGAGGGAAAAAGACCCTCCGGAGAGTTCTAGTCGTTCCTTCATGCTCCCGAGCCCGAAGCCCCTCTTGGAGCCATCGACATCGAGCGCCTCCTTAAGGTCGAAGCCGCGACCATTATCCTCAATAGTCAACTCTATGGTATCGTTTCTCTTCGTCAGGAAGATAGTGACGCTGTCTGCGCCGCTGTGTTTTGCCACGTTGTTCAGGGCTTCCTGCAAGACTCTATAGATAACAGTCTTCAACGATTCAGGAATGTCAGCTTCTCCTAGGCCGATCTCTTTTTGGATTCTGACGTTTGCATAGGTTTCTTGAAACTCACGGCAAAACCAAGCGATTGTTGCCAAGATACCCAGGTCATCCAGGGTGGATGGCCGCAGGGCCATGGTTATTTTTCGAACTTCTTCAACGGTGCTTTGAATTACCGGAATAAGACTGTTCAATGAATTGACACTTGACTCGGCTACGTCTTTACCCAGTTGTCCAAGGGCATCTTCAATTCTAAACTTGATGGCACTCAAGGATTGGCCAATGCCATCATGGAGTTCCCGGGCGATCCGTGCCCTTTCATTCTCCTGGGCTGTTAGAAGCTGAGAAGAGAGAATCCGGAGTTCATCCTCTGATTTTTTCAACTGCTCGTTCGTTCTAACCAGTTCGGCAGTGCGCTTCTCCACACGCATCTCGAGCTCGGCGTGGGCTTCTTGCAGTGCCTCCTCCGCCCGCCTGCGCTGAATGGCTAGGGCATAGGACTCGGCCAATCGACGAATCGCTTCGAGATCTCGCTCGGTATAATCCTTCTTTTTGTTGGCCAAAGCAATTTGACCAACTAACTCCCCGCCCAACATGACCGGTACAGATAGAAAGCTCTTGAGAGGTATGTGTCCCTCAGGGATTCCAGTGGATGCTGGATATGTTTCAGGCGAGTTGGCGAAGAAAGGTTGTAGAGTATTCAACGAATAGCCCCAGAGTCCTTGGTACAACCCGTCATCTCCCCGCGGGAAGGCAATTTTCTTGTGTTCGACCTCAACTTTGCACTGAACTCCCATCATTTCGGTAAGGGTATGCGCAACATTATCACCAGTAGTATGGTCAATAGAGGAGACGTACCCGTGTGGACTTCCGGTCAACCTCTTGGCTTGGTCCAATATCGTAGTCGTAATCTCTGCGACTGAAGAAGAAGGCGAAATCAGCGGCTTATATAGCTCCGAGAGAGCGGCATTCACACCAAATTCCCATTTCAGTTCATTTTCCGCCTGCTTGAGTTCGGTTACATCTTGTACAACCGTACTCACGCCCTGGACCGTGTCTTCTTCCGACATGAGCGGGTGATAGCTTATCAGCCAGTGCCGTGGAACCTCGGGTTCCCCGGGCGTAACGCCGCGGACCTCAAAGTTGAGGAACGGTTCACCGGATTCCATTACTTGGCGATAGATCGGCTCTATTCGAGGAGTGATGCCCGGAATGACCTCCCCAAGGGTTCGACCGATGTGTGCCGATACGGGCTTTCCATTAATGGCAGCCAGCCTCTCATTTATACGTACAAAACGCAGGTCGGTATCCATCAAACACAGCCCGACTGGGGCATTGGCGTAAATATGATCTAGCTCTGCGAACTGTTCCCGCAAGAGGTTCTCGCTTTCTTCCAACCGCCTAATCATTGGATTGCTAACGCCAAGGAAAATAACTGCCCCGACGAGGACTACGAGAAGTGCTGCACAGATGGCAATTATGCCAGCCTTGACGAACGGACCTCTAACCTCTGCCAGATCAATCTTGGCCACAATCCCCCAGTTCAACTCTGTCACAGGTTCGTACACCGCCAGGACTATCTCTCCCCTATAGTCGAGGCCGACCACAGTTCCGGACAGTCCCGACAGCGCCCGTCGCATGGGTTCGGCCAGTTTTGAGTCAAAAGATACTGGTTTTGGCTTCTCCAGGTCATGATGCCGGTGCCTGAGCAGGAAGAAAATATCATCCCCAGCACGACGAGCAAGGGTGAACTCTCCAGTCTCACCAAAGCCCTTGTAGTGGCTGTGGGCATCGATGATCTGGCTTAAGGTAGCCACTGTTGCACCATCAGGATAAAATCCGGGGTCGTTTCTTTCATTGGTGGCATCGAACCGGGCGATGGCTTCTATCAGACGAGCCTGACTCTGAGCAGTCTCCACCAGTCTCTCTCGTTGTTGCTCAAAAGAGGTGCCATACAAGACGTAGATGGTGATTCCGACAACAACCATAGACACGGTTGTCATGATGAGAACCAGCAAGAACAGTCTCTTGCGTTCACCCATAGTTGGCCTCCTGGGCTTTATTCAACATCTAAAGATTGCGAGCTGTTTTGGAGTACTGGAGTATCGGGGAATAGAAATTCCAAATCACAAATCACAAATATCAAACAAATCACAATGACCAAAATTCAAAATTCAAAACCTGTTTTGGTCATTCGATATTGGAATTTGAGATTTATTTGTAATTTGGTGCTTGGAGCTTGGGATTTCATAGACTCCATTACTTCACCACTCCAGAAGGCTGCCGCAAGAGAGAAAGACCATTGAAGCCCCCTCAGGGGGATGCCCTGAGCCGTTCCCTTTATGCCCCGGTTCTTTACTGCTTAGCCAGTCCCTTGAGATATTCCACCACAAGATTAATAACCTCGGCTCGCATGGGCAGGGATTCATTCATCAGTTGATGACCGCCGTTTTCGATAAAAACGATTTCTGCATTTGGAAACTTCTCCTTAATAAATTCAAGGTTATACTTCC
>PPDG01000574.1 GCA_002899795.1 Desulfobacteraceae bacterium
TAACTCTTTGACCAGGAGAGTGAGTTCCCTAGGCTCGTTGATTCCAAGTGTAAATGGGTGAGCCAAAACCGCCAGACCACCAGCCCCGTGGATCAAGGCAATGGCTTCCTGGGGCGAGAAACGAAATTTTTCCACGTATGCTACCGCCCCCTTTTGCAGATAGCGCGAAAAGGCCTCATCAATACTGGACACGTACCCCCGGTTTACCAGCGCTTTGGCAATGTGGGGACGCCCCACCTGTCCGCTAGAGAGGTTGAGGACCTCATCAGTAGTTATTTCCAACCCGAGAGCTTGCAGCCGTTCAATTATCTTGGGGTTGCGGGCAGCGCGTACCTCTTGCAGTTTTTTTAGTGCTTTGAGAAATTCCGGTTGGGAGGGACTGAAGCAATAGCCCAGGATGTGCATGGCGCCTGTTGGATACTGCGCGCTGATTTCCACCCCCGGCACCACTTCAACACCCTGCTCTTTTCCAGCTGCCACAGCTTCTGCCACCCCGGCCACAGTGTCATGATCCGTGAGCGCAATAGCCCGCAAGTCTCTCTTTTTGGCAAGTTGCACCAGTTCCCTCGGAGAAAGACTTCCGTCCGAGCAGTTGGAGTGGGTATGTAGGTCGATTCGATTCATGAGATATTGGTCATTCGGCCAACGTATCAAATCCAGCCATTTGGCCATTTAGCCAATTTTTGGCAATCAGCGGTCAGCTATCAGCCTATAGTTCGCCCGATTTTCTCTTGCTCACAGCTGAATGCTGATTGCTGAAAGCTTCAATCTTTACCGATAATATTTCTCCAAATACTCCTTCACCATACGTTGAGTATTGAACCTGGGAGCACAGTCAGAGATAGAGGTCTTCATCATCTTGATCCACTGAGGACGATTCGCATAGTAAGTAGTCACTGCTTCCTCCAGCACACCATAGAAATCAGCCGCCGTTTCTTCATCGCTGGCATCCTCATCGTCCCCTATGGCATAACCGTTAACACGATGCTTGCACACTTCACGCCACCAACCATCCTGCACACTCATATTAATGCCACCGTTAAATGTAACTTTCATGCCACTGGTGCCGGATGCCTCTCTGGGACGTCTGGGATTATTGAGCCAGATATCCACCCCCTGGGTGAGATGCGCCCCCTGCCACATATTATAGTTTTTCAGGTAGACCAGACGGAGACGACCTTCATATCTCTGGGTAGTGTGAATGATATCCTGAATTACTTTCTTGCCAGCCACATCTTGGGGGTGAGCTTTGCCGGCAAAGATAAACTGAACTCGGTCGCGGGTGAGGTTCAACAACCGCTCCATGTCCGTAAAAAAGAGGGTGGCCCTCTTGTAACCAGCGGCCCTGCGGGCGAAACCTACGGTTAGAAATTCCTCGGTAAAACCGGCATTGGAGGTGGCGTTGACATAGCGAATAAGCCGCCGCTTGGCAGAAAGCTCAGCTTCGGCCACGAGTTCATCAGGAATATTTGTGGCACCCTCGAGGACTTCCGGGTACTCTCGCCACTCAGGCAAGAACTGGTCAAACAGCCGGGCATAGTCCGGACCGGTCCAGGTGAGGTGGTGCACGCCATTAGTTATGTGACCAATCTCGTAACCGGGAAACATCTCCCTGCTCACCTCTCCGTGCAGTTCACTGACCCCATTACAGGCGCGACTGAGGTTTAGGGCAAGCCTGGTCATATTGAGACCATCCTCCCCGGCAAACTCACGGATTTCAGGCGGCAAGAACTCTCCCAGGGATTCTTCGGCCATATCATAAGGAAACACGTCATGACCAGCGGGCACAGGGGTGTGGGTGGTGAAGGTACAGTAGTCGCGGATCTGATCCACGTCTCCATCTAAATCGTGGTAGAGAGCCAGGGTAATAAAGGCGGAATGACCTTCGTTCATGTGGTAGGTAGTAATTCCCTCTTCCAATCTCTTCAAAGCTTTGTATCCACCTATGCCCAGAATTGCCTCCTGACAGATGCGAGTATGACTGTCGCCGCCATAGAGGTATTGGGTCACCAGTCGATCATCCGCAGTATTGTCTTCAAGATCGGCATCCAAAAAATAAATGGGAACCTTCCCTTTGAGTCCTTCGTACGTATACTTCCAGACCCCCACCTTCACTTCGCGTCCGTCCACGGGAACGGTTACCTTCATGGGCAGGGGCTCCATGAAAGCCCGGGGATAAAAATACGGATACATCTCCTCTTGCCATCCCATGGGGTTGATGTTTTGCATGAAGTACCCCCGCTTGTAGAGCAAGCTTACCGCCACCAGTGGAAGGCCTAGATCAGCGGCAGATTTAATGTGATCACCGGCAAGAATGCCAAGGCCGCCACTGTAGGTTGGAATGCTTTCGTTGAGCCCGATTTCCATCGTGAAATAAGCAATTTTCATGTGCACACACCTCACTGTTGTCTCGACTCTTGCCTTAACCCTAACGTTGCAAACCCACACCGGCTAAAATCGCTAGGCTCGCACTATAGCACACCATCTGCGGCTGTGCTCGCCTCGGCCAGGATCTCACGTACGGTGAAGTACGCTTCGTCCTGACCGAGCCTGTGCGCAACCACATCTGGCGCACTCTAGCGCGTTTTTCCTCGGCGTAGGTCTGCAACGTTAGGGTTAACTTTATTCAAGCTACTAAATGAAGGAAAAAGTGGCAAGGCAAAAAAGCGGTGTAGCTCAAAGCGGATGTCGTTTGGTAAACGGTGAGCGGTAAACAGTAGACTGCAAGCGTTCGGGTGCCTAGTGCGCTTCGCGTTAGCGCTGTTCCAGTTGGTGGAAGCAGGGAATGCAGAGGGTCTTTCCTTCAAAGCGCCGCGTTCGGGTTTCCATTACTTGCTCACTACAGCCCTCGCAAGTAACACTATCCATGACCCGGGCATGGCTGGGGATGTTTCCTTCCGGCTCTTTCAAATCGAAGAGTTCATTTAGGGGAATGTCAAGGATCTGCCGCGAGCGGGCCGCATGCAATTCCCAGAAGCGCTTGCGTTCTTCCGGGGTAAGGTCTGCGTCGCCGAGTCTTTCTCGGAGAGCTTCCCACTCAGGATCCGGTTCAGCAAAGGCTTCCAGCCTGGTGACGAGGCGGATTCCCTTGCCGTCCGAGCGACGATAAAAGGTGAAAGCATTCTTGCCGTAGTCCAGGTGGATTAGGTTCCCCTTGCCAAAAGTGCAGCCGGTCAGAGACTGGATGGCATCCACCCCGCACATGTCGGTCTCCACCACTGCCACCACCTCCTCATCGTGGGCGTGGGGGCCGATGTCTCGCAAAGCAACCTCCGCAGCTCTGATCCCAATGGCAAGTCCCGGGCACATGTGACCGTGGAAGGCCACTGTCTTTTGGACCATCTCCTCACTTATATAGTTGTCTTGCATGTGCTCGCCCTCCTGATCACTAATCTCGCAGCTTCAACACTACGCATTATTCCAACACACTATTCCCTTCTCAACCCTTTTTTACCCAAAACTGACCCGGTAAGAAATGGGTAATTTTACCAAAAACATCGCTCTGAAAAGCCCCTCCATTGTCAAGGGTGCTGGTCGTAGATCACTACAATCCCACCGGCATGCCCATCAGGGGCCAGAGAAAGAAAACCGCAAGAGCCACTACCACCATAAGCATGATGCTAGCCAGTGTTCCGTACATGAAGAATTCACCTGCAGTAAATTGTCCTGACTCGTAGGCTATGGCATTTGGTGCGGCTCCCACCAGCAAAAGGAACGGCATGCCGGCTGTTGCCAGAGAGGCAAACAGGATGACCTCCGGAGCCACCCCCAAATACGGAGCAATCACCAAGGCCACTGGCAGGGAGATTGCAATGGCAGCCACGTTCATGATGACGTTGGTCATTATCATGACGAAAAATGCTATGCCCATTACGAACAAGAACCAGTTGGCTCCTTCCAATTTCATCAACCATTTCACCGCCAGCCATTTAGCTGCCCCAGTTTCCCAGAGGCAAAAACCTAAGCTTATGGCACCTGCGAAAAGGAGAATGATGTCCCAGGGAATTTCTTCGAGATCGTCGACATTGAGAATGCCGGTAATAAAAAATAAAATTGTGGATGTCACAATGATGGCAGTTTTATCCAAGGGTTTTAGAGCAGGAATAAAAGAACGCAGAGACATAACCAGGACACAGGATACAATGATACAGGTGGCCACGATCTCTTTTCTGGTGATAGGGCCAAGTTCATTATTGAGCCGGATGGCTCTTTGTCGCAGGCCAGGAATAACTTTTTTCTCCGGCCTGAAAAAAATCATGAAAAAACCCCAAAGGAGAAAGACCATGAGCCATCCGACTGGCAACATGTAGTAACTCAACTCAAAAAAATCTACCTCCCTACCAAGAACATCGTTGAAGATACCGATAGCAACGGGACCTCGTGCGGCCCCTAGAAGTGTGACGATACTGCCGGCCCCAGCTACGTAAGCCATGCCTATCAGGAGACCTTTGCCGAATCGGGTTGGTTTGTTTCCCTCTCCGTAAAGCCCGTGTATGGACAACAGCAGTGGGTACATGGTCGCTGCGACCGCAGTATGGGCCATAATATGGGTCAGGGCTGCGGTCACTAGGAAACAACCCAAGTAAATCATGCTGGTTCTCTCACCCACAATCGCCAGCATTTTGTAGGCCAGACGCCTGGTGAGTCCTGTCTTGGTGAAGACCATACCTATGACAATAGAGGCGAAGATGAACATCACCGAGGGGTCCATGAAGTCAGTGAAAGCCCTTCTGGCTGGACGAATAAAAAAGAAAACCTGGAGTACGCCTATAGCCAAGCTGGTAACCCCAACGGGCACCACTTCAAAGACCCACCAGGTTGCGGCGAGAAGTGCTACAGCCAAAGCACCTTTTCCCTCCCTGCTCAGAGCAAATTCTTTCCCCATAGGATCTACGGCGCCGGACCAGTGAGGGGAGTAATAAACCACCACAAACAGCACTATCCCCAAGAACAGGAAGACGAGTCGTTTCCAATGAAAGGTGTCTCTGTCTGGGTTGGATTTGAAATCGTCAGGCATGGATGACTTCTCACTCGTTGTTTGAAAGAGGAATGAAGATTGTTTGTAGGTGTCTACAACTCACAGGCACTAAGAGTTTCAACTACTTCCCTGAACATGTCTCTCTGCCTCAAGATACCCACGATTTCTTTACCCCTTGTCACTAACAATGACTGATGGTGCTCCAGGGCCAGTTGGTGTATGGCCTCGGCAAGGGAAGCATTTTCATCGACAAATTCGCCTTCCAGGGGAGTATGAATTAATCTTCTTACTTTCAGTCTACCCGCTGCTTTGCACAGGTCCATTAGTGGTTGTTCCCAGAAACGGCACTGCATGAGCATGGGTTTCAAGTACCCTCGACTGAAGCCGAAACGTCTCAATGAGCGCGAATTCGCAACGTTCTCTCCTTTTGGTTCCAAAGCTCTCAACACATCCAGCTGACTTATCTTTCCCAGAACCTCTCCATCCACATCGACGATAAGGAGCAATCTGTGTCGGCTGCAGTCCTGTTCAAACTCCTGTCGAGCCTTATCGAGGGCCACGGCAGCCTCATACAAAGTTGCCTCCGCCGAAATCGTCCCGTACTCGGAAAGGGGAGTCATTATATCCTTCACGGTTTTCGTTTTCATAATAATTCTCCCAAAAGCCCGGTAAGCCGGAATAGGAAATGGATACCTTATAATGAAAGCAACTAACTGAGCCGATGTCAAATCATTAGACGTTGCTTTGGTGCTTTTTATACCGTTGATAAATCTTCCTCTTCTGATACCTGCACCGAGATTCAGCGGCTGATGAAGTATAACCATACCTCTATAGCAGATGGGCAGCTGAAACCACAAAACCTAAATAAATAGTAACTTTCAAACATGAAAGGCACACAGATTTACCCAAAAGTGGCTTGACCGTAAATGGGTAAAAAGGAGAAATTGACAAGTTTTACAAGGGAGAATTTCTGGTTCGCTAAATGGTGAGTTTGTCACTTTTGAAGGCATAAGCGACGATAATCCCTACGAGGAAGGCAACGCCCAGGTTGGTAGCCAGGGCGATGCCCAGCATGAAAAGGGCCACAAACAGGTCTTTGCGATCTCGGAGGTCCTGGATCATGAGAGTCAGCTGCAGGCCGGCAAATACCAGCAAGACTCCCAAAAGGGAGAAGGGGAGTAGCTTAAGGATGGCGACAATATTCTCCCCGAAAATCATGGCGAGCAGAACGAAGACCCCACCTATTATAAGATTGGAGCCGGCGGTTCGGGCACCGAAACGATAGTGAGCAGCCAAGCCCCCAGCCCCATGGCACATGGGGATGCCCCCCAGGAAAAAGGAGATGATGTCAGCCAGTCCTTGGCTGTTGGCCACACTGCGATACGTGGCCCGGTGGGCCCGATCACCGAAGTATTCA
>PPDG01000404.1 GCA_002899795.1 Desulfobacteraceae bacterium
GGGTGCCGTGGCCCATAAAGACAACCGCATCCGTTTTCCTGCGTTCTGGTGGAATAATTTTGAGCAAGGTCTCCGCCACCCTTTGCACATCTTCGCTGGTAGTCATTAAGGGATCGCCCACTATGACTTTCTTTAACCCTTTACTCATACCTGCAAATCTCTGGACATTCTTCACTAAGCCATGGAACTCCGCCCCTGGCATTACGTGGAGTGATTGCACTGCTACGTGGGTAAAATTCTCACGCATCATGCTGGACAAGGCTTCTTCTGGAGTAGCAAGGTGCTTACCCTTTTCGGCCATCTTCCTAATGATTGTGCGTGAAGTGTATCCCCAGCGAACAGGTACTCCTGGAAAGGTTTTTTTTACTGAGCGCTCAATGTTATCGTACGAGATCTGGGCTTCGGGAACAGTGGTGCCAAAAGCAACGAGAAGGATTCCTTTTTTCATTGGCTTTTTGTCTCCATGTGCAGCCAAGAGTGCTGGGGGCAGTACAAGAAAAACCAGGGCGAGCAGAACCAACAATTTAATTGCGGTTTTTGCCTTCATCTTCCACCTCCATCTCTACTAGTCCCGAGGTAAATACCCAAGATCCACAATACGGTGAACGGAACGAGAGATAGCTGGCCCTGGCGCTTCTGAACTGCCGCCGCCCCCCCATAAATAAGTTGATGCCACAAATAAAAAAGCCTTGAGTCTTTCTGGAGACTCAAGGCTTGCACCCAGCTTTCTTCAACCTCGAGGGGTTCGGTATCCTCGTACCGCGAACCGGCAACTTTACCATTGTTGACGCTTCTGGAAAGACGGCAGGTCTTCTGGCTCTCCCGATCTCCGGCTCGCCTTCCCACCCCGCTTCATCCCAAACGCTGTAGAGGGACTTACTGGGCAGTGACTTTAACACCAGGCTGGATTCTGGCTTTACGTTTGCCAGTAACCTTCTCGGCCCGGTGTATACCGGAGATGTCTAACCCCACCTGCACAATCTTGCCGTGGTGATGAGGTCGGGATGACAGCGGCGGGACCGCTCCCGACTTTCACGGGATTCCCTTTTAAACCCGGCCCACAATGAATAATGTGGCCTAACGGCACCGTCCTTTTATGTCTGTCCATCATATCAGCACCAGCGAATTTCAGTCAAGCCTTCAATGACCAGGAGTTTCCCCAAGAATGTTATGAGCGACACAGCCCAAAGGGGAAGGCTACTCCACAACGAGCAATTGAACCCCGCTAAAGCGGGATTCGAAATGTAAGGAAGATATCTGGTCTTATTGTAGTTCGCTCGCAGTCCCCCAGTCCCGCATGGCGGGACTGGGGTTGGTGCTCGCTGAAGCATTTTCGCGCCATTTTATGGCAGTGTCCCTTTTGAAAATGCACCAAATCTTCATGCTGGCATTGGCGGGGCTAAGAGAGGAAGGAGCGGTGGCTCAGGTGCTCGTTGTTTCACAGCTTCCCCCTTTGGTCTTCCTGGTGTTTCTTCTGAATGACTGGTGGGAGGCCTGTGTCACTTCCGCAGCTGTGGGTGGGGGAGCCCCTGTTCCCCGTTCCGCAGGAACGGGGAACAGGGAGGGGGCGCCTTCCCCCGCGCACAGCTGCGCTTGAAGTGACCAGGCCGGAGCCTTGGAACGACAGAAGAAATACCAGGAAGACATTTTAATTTCCAAATGAGAGCTGAACTCGGCAATAGCTTCAGTGGATAAACATCAAGCATGATTTCTTGGGGAAATCCTGTTCAATGAATTGTTCAGCTTTCAATCTTTCAGGGGCTAGGCCAGGTACAGCTCAGATATTGCACAATCTACTGCATTTTGGCACGCCCCTTGCTGTAATGGGGTTCCTTGGAAATATTTACAGAACTACTGACTTGAATAATGCATCCAAGGAATTCGCTTTACCAGCTAGGAGAACGAGAAATGACGTACATCTGCATCAAATGCAGAACGATCTGGGTCAGTGGAGACCATACCAGTGAGTATTCCGGGGGATTGTGTGAAGTGTGCACTACAGACTACATTAGAGATAGGCAAAAGAGCCAGGGATTTCATGATTGCTTCAAAAAAGCGATTGAACTCTGTTCAAGAGCGGGTTGTAGTTACTGGTTGCTGTGCAACAGGGAGCTGAACACTGCAACCTCCATGTGTGCTGAAACCTGAACACTGAAACCTTCATTATTCTTCCTCAACCCTCAGGAAATGGAAACCCCACGCTTCAAGTCCGACATAGAGGCCCGGATCGCTCATTTCCACACCGGTTCTGTCGTAAACGTCCCCACTGAAAACGTCGGTCAAGCGCCATGCCCGCCCGTCCAGGTCATCCCAGAGTGGGCGGATGCGTGCCTGGGCGCTAAGGTCTGAAAAATTCACCACGATCAGTCGTCGCTCATCGCCTTTGCGCCAGCACCAGGCGACCAGGTTGGTGTAACCAGCATTGTCCGGCCAGCCAGTCAGCTCACACAGCCGCCACTCGCCATCCCGGAAAACCGGCGCCTTGATTGCTTCCAACAGGGTCCGGTAAAAAGTTTGTAGATCCTGAGTTACCTGTTCGGAGGGGCGGCGGCCCAATTGTACCGGCAGCTTGACCTGCCGCCCTTCGAATTGTCCCTGGTGGAATAGCTTTGCTCCCGGCAGTGTGGCAATTGTTACCGCGGCGGCGCGTAAACGTTGCGGCCCAAAAATGCTAGCAGCACGAAGTTCGTCGTGGTTCTCGATGAAACGGACCAGCTTTTCTTGGTAAATCAGATCGGCTCGCAGGTCTTGCCGGATGGCTTCGGCCGTCTCGTGTACCAGGCAGTCGTAGAGTCGCTTGTCGTAGCAGTAGTCGAATCCCTGTTGCTGCAGTTCCCACTCCATGTCCCAGTAGGCCTCGGCCATAAACAGGAAGCCGTGGTGCTTCTCACGAACGGCTTTTATCACCTGCCACCAGAATTCAGACGCAGCCCGCTCTCCGGCCCGATGCCCCCAGGTTTGCTCAAAAACACGGTTGATGAGCAGCATGGCCATGTCGCAGCGCACGCCGTCGCATTGATCAGTGATCTTACGTAGCGTGTCAATTGCAGCCTGGCGCAGCCGCGGAGAAAAAGCGCTCAGTTGCACTGTGTCCGTCCACGGCGGAAAATAGGGATCCCGTCCATGAGCGAAAATCTTGCCGTCTGCCTCGAAAAACTCACCAGGTCTCTCTGCCAGATCATCACCGTCTCCTTGAATCAAGTATTCGGGGTGCTCGAAAACCCAGGGGTGATCCAGCGCCACATGGTTCGGCACGAAGTCCAGCATCAGCAGGATGTTCCGTTCTGCCAAGGCCTCTCGTGCCGCGGCCAACCCTGCCGTCCCACCGAGGTACTCGTCTACCACGTAGCGGTGTACGCAGTAAGGTGATCCCACTACGTCTTCTGGCGAAAAGTCTGCCAGGACCCGCTGGTATTCGGTTTGCAGATCCTCGTGCTGGCGCGCAATCTGGGTGCCCACCGGACTCCGTTCCCAGACGCCCATCAACCAGACCGCATCGACGCCCAACCGAGTGATACCGTCCCATTCCTCCGGTGGTACGGTGGCTAGCTTAATGGACCGTTCGTGGCGCTGACTCAGTTCGTGGAGCCAGACCCAAGTGTTTATTTCATAGATGATGGGATTTCTAGGCCACGGTGTCACAGCCATGTCTCCTGGAAGCTAAAAGACTCGCCTTTCGAAACTGCATGATGATACTATACAGCAATAGCTATTTCTTATGTCATGATTAAAAAGAGGACGGGTGAAACATGGAACCAACAATATCCGCCGAACAAGTTGAAGCCATCGTACGCAATCTGCATCACGATCCATTCCAGATTTTGGGACCTCATGAACTGGAAGTCAACGGTCACAAAAACTGGGTGGTGCGAGCCTTTGTGCCGGATTCGGCTGAAGTATATTTACTCAATCCGGAGACTGGCGAAGAACACCGCATGCGCTCCGCACATAATGAGCATTTTTTCGAAGTGGTTTTGCCTGGGCCTGAAGAAATTTTTATGTATCAGTATCGAATCGTGGCCACAAATGGTCATGAGCGCTTTGTTTACGATCCTTATTTCTTTTTGCCACAGATGGGTGAATTGGATTTATATCTTTTCGGACAGGGCGATCATCAGAAGATTTACGAAAAGTTTGGCGCGCACCCGATGGAGGTCAACGGCGTTAAAGGAGTGTATTTCGCGGTGTGGGCGCCCAACGCACGCAATGTGAGTGTAATTGGCAACTTTAACGTCTGGCATGGCGGCAAACACCAAATGCGAGTCCTGGGTTCCTCCGGGGTCTGGGAACTTTTCGTACCCGATATCGGCGTGGGAGAAGTTTACAAATACGAGGTCAAGGATCAATCCGGGAATATCTTTGAAAAGTCTGATCCCTATGGTTTCCAGTTCGAGGTTCGTCCTGCCACGGGCTCAATTGTCGCTGACCTAAGCAAGCACAAATGGGCTGATCAGCAATGGATGGATAGACGTGGGAGGACAGACCCTTTAGCACAGCCGATCTCAATCTATGAGGTCCACCTCGGTTCGTGGATGCGGGTGGTGGAAGACGGCAATCGCTTCCTGACGTATCACGAGTTAGCCCATAAGCTCTTGGAATATATAAAAAAGATGGGATATACCCACATCCAGCTTCTCCCAGTGGCGGAGCACCCATTTGATGCTTCGTGGGGATATCAAGTTTTGGGCTATTTTGCACCCACCTCGCGTTTTGGAACACCCGAGGATTTTCAGTATTTTGTTGATTACTGCCACCAGAATGACATCGGTGTCATCGTCGATTGGGTGCCGGCCCATTTTCCGCGTGATGCCCACGGATTGGCATATTTCGATGGCACGCACCTGTACGAGCACGCTGATCCACGCATGGGAGAACACCAAGACTGGGATACAAAGATCTTTAATTTCGACCGCAACGAGGTGCGCAACTTCCTCATCGCCAACACTCTGTTTTGGTTCGAAAAGTACCACATTGACGGTATCCGGGTGGACGCAGTGGCCTCCATGATTTATTTAGATTATTCAAGAAAGGAAGGCGAGTGGATACCGAATCAATTTGGTGGGCGTGAAAATTTGGGAGCCATAGACTTTTTGAAGCGGCTGAATGAACTTATCTTCAGTTATTACCCTGGCGTGCTATCCATCGCCGAAGAATCTACAGCCTGGCCGGGTGTCTCGAAGCCAACCTATCTAGGCGGTCTCGGTTTTAACCTGAAATGGAACATGGGTTGGATGAACGATTTCTTGACCTATACTTCCAAGGACCCGGTCCATCGAAAGTACCATCACAACATGATTACCTTTGCGCTGCTGTACGCATTTCATGAGAATTTCGTGCTGGTGCTTTCCCATGACGAAGTGGTGCATGGCAAGGGTGCTTTATTGAACAAGATGCCTGGCGATATGTGGCAAAAGTTTGCGAACCTAAGGGCGTTACTTGCTTTCATGTTTGGTCACCCAGGCAAGAAATTGTTGTTCATGGGCACAGAAATTGGTCAGTGGGATGAGTGGGAAGAGGCCCACAGTCTGGATTGGCATTTGCTGGAATACGAACCGCATCAAAAGCTGCAGAGCTTTGTACAAGAATTAAATAGAGTGTATAGAAACGAGCCAGCCCTGTATGAAGTCGATTTCGATCACACTGGCTTTGAGTGGATCGATTTCATGGACTCTGATAACAGCATCATTACTTTCATGCGCAAAGCCAGCGATTACAAAGACCTGTTAGTGTTCGTCTGTAATTTCACCCCGGTGTATCGCGAGGACTATCGCGTGGGAGTGCCTTTTCACTGCGAATACAAAGAGCTGTTGAATAGCGATTCTGAAATGTATTGGGGCAGCAATAAAGGCAATTATGGCGGCTTGTGGAGCGATGAAATTGCCTGGCATAATCAACCGTATTCACTCAAGTTGAAAATTCCGCCACTTTCAACAATGATTTTCAAACCGCAATGTGAGCCACTTGACTGAGACTGGGGCAACCGCGGCAGCTGAGACTTGGTTTGAGAAGTCCCAGATTAATCCGGATAAGAACTGCTCAGCAATTCTGAATCCAATAAAGCCTGAGAGGGAGCCTGGACTGCTTCAGACCCTGAGGGTTGCCCTTCAGCCACAGGTGACGGAGGTTGCTTCGGGGAACGGCTGAACCACCACCCTGAGAAGATCAGAACCGTCAACAAAGCGAGGGCGCCCAATAACACCATCCCTTTTTTCCTTGAAAGCTCAGGCCGCAGCCGCAGGTAGCCAAAGAATTCCTGCCACCAGTTCCGTCTAAGACGCTTCACCTTATCATCCACTGCAAGCAACCTGGCTTGGGTCCTTTCTTTTTCGTGATCATTAGCGTCTGTTGTCTTTTTGAACTCACC
>PPDG01000126.1 GCA_002899795.1 Desulfobacteraceae bacterium
ACAAAATCACCTTTTGTGCGGTTTTAGCCGAACCATCATCTCAAGAAGGATTGGCCTCTCCTCTCCAGGAGAAAATCCGCGCGGTGCTCAAGCTGAGAGCGGATGTGACCTTTGTCAGTGAAAATGACATCCAGGAAGCTGAGAAACGCATTCTAGATCTTCGGAAGTGGGATTAGGGTCATATTGCGGATTTCGGACTGCGGATTGCGGACTGCGGATTGCGGATTGCGGATCTCGCCCCGCGCAGCGGCGCTCGTCCGGAATTACGGGTTCGGTGAATTGTGAGCTAGTTTCCAAGGGGAGAAGAGATTTTTACGGATTTCACCTTATGTCTAACAAAACCACAAACATATTGCTTTTTCTGACCCAAGGTTTCGAAGACCTCGAGGCCGTAACCACCCTGGATGTTTTTGGCTGGACTCAATATCGAGAGCATCTACCCAGGGTGTCAGTCACGACAGCAGGTTTCCACAAGGTCATCAAGAGTCGATTTGGTATAACCATCACCCCCGACCTCCTCTATCCTGAGATTAATCCTGAGGATTATCAAGCACTTGTTATACCGGGAGGCTTCCACAGCCACGGCTTTGATGAAGCCTACGATGCAAGAATCCACGAGCTTGCCCGCAGCATCCATGCAAACGGCGGCTACATTGCCACCATGTGTGTGGGGATCTTGCCAGTTGCTGACAGTGGACTTCTCAAAGGAAAAGAGGCTACCACTTACCCCCACAGCCGCCACCATGACAACATTGGCCGGCTTCGGAAAGCTGGTGCTAAAGTTGTAAGCGACAGGCACGTGGTCATGGATGATAGGATAATCTCCTGTGACGGACCTGGGTCATCCTTAGAGGTGATTTTTCTGTTGATGGAATGTTTGTTGGGTCACGAAGCAACCAAAGAGGTTCGCCGGTACATGATCTATGATCAGTAGTGTATTATATAGTAACGAGATTTATGAAGGGGATCTGTAGCAAACGAGGCTTAAGGGAAAGGGATCATTTATGGCAAGACAAAAACTTCCCATCCCCAGCCACTTTAATCCACAAACAGTGGGTGAAGTGTGGAAAGTTCCCTATCAGGAACGCGCAGAAGATGCTGAAAAATGGGCAAAACAACACAAGATACAGCCTGCTTCTCGAGACAAATTCAGGATCTCACTCCTGTTAGTTGATGTGCAGAATACGTTTTGCATCCCAGAATTTGAGTTATACGTAGGGGGAGCTTCAGGAACGGGAGCCGTTGACGACAATCGGAAGCTTTGTGAATTCATCTATCTCAATCTCGCCGTGATTACCGAAATATGCCCGACGATGGACACGCACCAGACAATGCAGATCTTCCACTCCATCTTTCTCGTTAACGACAAGGGAGAACATCCACCACCTTATACCCTTATATCCACGGAAGAAATCGAGCAAGGTCTATGGAAATTCAATCCCGAAATTGCATCTAGTCTCCACCTCGACCAGGACTACGGTCAGGAATACTTGCGTCACTATGCGCAGACTTTAAAGGAAGGCGGCAAGTATGATCTCACCATTTGGCCGTATCATGCCATGTTAGGCGGGATTGGTCATGCCCTGGTTTCAGCGGTTGAGGAAGCCATATTCTTCCATGGTATTGCCCGCTATAGTCAACCGGATTTTCAAGTCAAAGGAGGAAATCCCTTCACAGAGAACTATTCTGTTCTCAGCCCTGAGGTGTTAGAGGACGCGGATGGTAAAGAGATCGCTCAAAAGAACTTCAAGTTTATCAAAAAACTGCTGGACTTTGATGCAGTCATTATTGGGGGTGAGGCCAAGAGTCACTGTGTGGCCTGGACAATTGACGATATGTTGAATGAAATTTCCAGCACCGATAGGAAGTTGGCTGAAAAAGTGTATTTACTGGAAGACTGCTCTTCTCCCGTTGTTATTCCTGGTGTTGTGGACTACACAGAGGAAGCGAACGCAGCTTTTGAAAGGTTTGCCGAAGCGGGAATGCATATTGTCCGCTCAACCGATCCCATCTCGACCTGGCCTGGCATGAATCTTTGATACCTCATATCCCTCTTGCTTTACGAAAACAATCTAAGTACTAGAAAATTCAACTATTTTTTCTTTCAATGACCTAACTTTTGCGGCTATGTCTGCGGCCCTGGTGATGGCTGTTACCATTGCCACCCGCCGTGCGCCTTGGGCAAGAACTTGATCTATGTTTGCCTCGTTTATGCCACCCATCACCGTGAAATCCACTTCAACATGCGGGCTGATCTTCGCAATGGCTTCGGGGCCCAAAACACGCTCTACCCCCTCTTTTGTCCTGGTGGGGAAAATCGGTCCAATGTTAACGTAGTCAGCTCCATCCCTTTGCGCTTGCAGAGCGTCTTCCAGAAAATGGGTTGAAGCTCCAATGAGCAACTCCGGCGCCAACTGCCTGGCAACTGTCAGAGGCAAATCCTCCTGACCCAGGTGGACCCCGTCCGCCTCCACACCGAGAGCAATATCCACATGATCGTTGATGATGAGCAAAACCCCGGCCTTTGCAGTCATCTCCCTGAATATCAGAGCCAGATGGTACAAATCCTTCTTGGAATACTCTTTTTCCCTTAACTGAACGATTCGGGCCCCACCCTGTATCACAGCCTCCAGAACCTCCAGATTCGACCTTCCCTGTGAAAGTTCCTCGCAGGTTACCGGATAGATATCCACCTGCTGAAACAGCCGTATTCTTGCTTCTCTTGTCATCTAACCACCTGCGTTTATACGAATAATCTTTTTGCCTTCCTCATCTCACGCACTCTCTCTAGCGTCTGCGTGCTCTAAAGTCAGCCAGCCGTTACTTGCCTCCTTGTAATGCCTTGAGCAGAAGCTCTCCGGAAACTACCTTCGAAGATGACCCATCTTCGTAGATATATAATCTTCACCCCAAACCATAGTCCTGTCGCTCGTCTGCACCCGGCTCAATGTCGCGGCCGTTAAAACGGATGGATGGGGATCCGAGAAATCTCAACTCCCTAGCTTTCTCCTCGGTATCCACCATGATCTCTGAAACATCCGCAGCCAAAGCAAGTTCTCTCAGAGTCTCTCTTACCATGGTAACAGTACTTTCAATGGCTCCACAGCCCGGTGAAAACAGCAGCTCTAGTTTTACAACTCTTGCCGTCATCCTCTCCTCCTCAGTTCTTTCGGCAACCAACTCCGGCTCTGAAATGTTCTTCGTGAATCGTAGAGTAGGCTCATTATTGTTTAGGAAGAGCCCTTGACCTTATACTAAGGTACAATGTTTATCATTCTAAATAGCTAAATAGGGTTAACAAGCCTGTTTGCCAACACTGAAGATCTCATCTGATTGGAATTTTACCACAATTTAGGTTTTAAGGAGATTACATCAATGTCAGAAAAACGAAGAGTTGAAGTTTTTGCAGCTGGATTTATGTAAGGAGGTCATCTCGTGCCCCTACTGGGAGCCCATATGTCAATCGCCGGCGGTTTGCACCTGGCTTTTGCTCGAATCCAGGAGGTTCAGGGTGAATCCTTGCAGATTTTTCTCAGCAACCAGCGACAGTGGCAGACGGTACCACTTACCTCACAGATGGTGGAAGACTTTCGCCAAAAGTGGAAAGAAAACGATTACATGCCTGTGGCCGCCCACGACTCGTATCTCATCAATTTGGCGGCCCCGGACCCGACAACCCTGGAAAGATCAGTGGCTGCTTTTGCTGACGAACTACAGCGAGCAGCCACACTCGAAATTCCATTTCTTATCACTCACCCTGGTTCCCATCGGGGCGAGGGTGTGGAGGCCGGTCTTGAACGCTTTGCAGAAAACATGGACCGCGCCATAACTCGCTCGAAAACCTCTACAGTAATGGTACTCATTGAAAACACTGCCGGACAGGGCACAAACCTGGGCTCAACATTCGAGGAGATCTCCTTCATCATAAGTGAATCTCAGTACGGTGACCGTCTTGGTGTCTGCTTCGACACCTCCCACGCATTCGCTGCCGGCTATGACATTCGCACCCGGGTAACCTATGAAGACACGCTCTCCACATTTGACCAGATCATTGGCTTGGAAAGACTCAAATTCTTCCACATAAACGACTCCAAGCGACCGCTTGATTCTCGGGTCGATCGTCACGAACACATTGGCAAAGGAGAAATAGGCTTGAAGGGCTTTCGTTTGCTCCTGAACGATCCCCGTTTTCGGCAACATCCAATGGTTCTTGAAACCCCTAAGGGCAAAGAGCTTAAGGAAGATAAGGCAAATCTAGAAGTACTGCGTTCCCTGATTGCGAAATAAGCAGATGGAGTGCTGGAGTAATGGACTAGTGGAGTAATGGAATAAAAAAAATCGCTGAATTTTTCTGCAATACTCCAACACTCCAGTACTCCAATACACCGAACGAAATTATCGGCTATCAACGTCTGAACTCGGAAAGGGGAATACTTTGGCATTCCAAAATCAGCCCGATTCAGGTATGTTTTATGGCTCCACATTTAAGGTGAGAGAAGATTTATGCGTAAACAGAGCGAGAGTCGCACGACCTCTCCAACCATTCAGGAAAAGATTGAGCAAGCCCACAACCTATTCGAAACTTGTGGCGATTCACTTAGACAAAATCCCTCCATTCGTACCCTCCTGAACAAGTTGCAAGAATGTATTGAAAATACGAAAGATAGCATGTTTAAGCTCGGCGTTGTTGCCGAGTGCAAGCATTGCGAGGAGCAGGAAGGCGGAAGTTGTTGCGGTACTGGTATAGAGAACAAATATGACGTGGAACTCTTGCTTCTAAACTTACTCCTGGAAGCCTCTTTGCGAAATATGCAACCCAGCCAGAATAGCTGCTATTTTCTAGGGGAAAAGGGCTGTAAGCTCACGGCCCGCCATGTCCTGTGTGTTAACTATATGTGCCAGAAATTACAGAAGAAGTTGGCTAGAGAACAACTAATATCATTGCAAACCTGTGCGGGAGAAGAGCTAGACACACTATTCATCCTCCATGAGGCAATTAAGAAGAAGATAAGAACTTAGGGCCATTGCGTGCTTAGTATGGGATGTGGGATCGAGGGAACACCTTTACCGTCAGAACGATGGAGCTTAATCATTGACTGATATTATGACTGACTCCCGCTTGCAACAAACCATAGCCACTATTGCGGACTTTTACAACGGTTGCAAAGTCGGTTATGTGGGTCATGAAGGGTACCGGAAATCCACAGATCTAGCCAAATTCTGCAAATGCATAGATGAACTGGTGGCCCTTGGCTACATAGAGCCCCAGCATACCACTTTCCTTGACCTGGGATGCGCTGACGGCAGAGTGAATGTGCTCATGAGCTATTTTGTCAAGAGCTCCGTGGGTATTGAGATCGACCCTGAGATCCTGGCTGAGTACAGGCAACGAAAAAAAGAACTCACCCTTGAGCTTCAACGTGAAAACTTGCTTCAACCACCTGATAATATAAGCCTTTTTAAAGGCAATTCCCTTGAAACTTCCACGTATGACCTGATAGAAAACAGCATCGGTGTTCGCTTTGAGAGGATTGACCTCTTCTACACCTACATAACACTTCACGATCTCTTTGCTGCCAAAATTGCTGAGGAAGGGAAACAAAAGGCACTGTATCTGGTCTATGGTTTCAACAGAATACTGCCACGCTACCAGGGGCTGGAAATTCTTATTCCTGATGTGGCATCGCAAGGAATAGTATCCCTTTATGGTAAGGCTGAGTCTTGACTTGGTTCCTTGCAATCCCTCAATATGCTACTTATCTTGTGCTTTATTGGTTATGATCCTGCACGGTGAACATGAAACTAAGGTAGGCGACCATGAGCATACTACGTTGGTTCCTCACCCTTATGCTGGCGTTGTCTCTGCTGGTGACCGGTTCCTCCTGTGCACGGGAGGAGAGTGAGGGACTGCAGGCCAAAAGCACCTCCCCTTCATCTCAGCAGCAAGAACAACTGCAGGTCAAATGGCTTGGCTTCAACAACGCTCTTGCCAAGGCTAAGAGTGAGGACAAACCAATCTTCGTTGAATTCTACACAGATTGGTGCCCCTACTGCAAAAAGTTCCAACGCGAGACCATACGGAACCAGAAGGTGGCCGCAATGCTTGCGGAAAACTTCGCTTACGTGCGCATCAATGCCGAAGACTCAAAAAATCGCGTCAAATTCGATGGCAAATCCTACTCCAATGTTGAGTTGACCCAGGCTTTTGGCATCACATCATACCCCTCTCTCGTCTTCCTGGACTCTAAAAGCCACCCCATAACCATGCTCTCCGGGTTCGTGCCTCCTGATCAGTTCGCGATCGTTTTGGATTACATCCAGCAAAAATGCTACGAAACCCAAATATCTTTC
>PPDG01000151.1 GCA_002899795.1 Desulfobacteraceae bacterium
ATGCTCGCTGATCGCTTACTATTTTTTGTAATCTTTTGGATTCCTTTTCATAATCATCAGGTCCAGGTAATTGGAATTTCTCACCGTCTGGACTAACAGAGTACGCTGCAACCATGGCCAGTCTCCTTCATCGTTTCAACTATCAGCTATCAAGTTTATTAGAATATGAACCGCAGAACCGCAGAACAAGGAACCGCAGAATGTCGAAGTGAAACACATCGTCTTATTTTTTTAAAAACTTCTGCTGTTCGAAATTCCTTGTTCGATATGGAATCTCCCTATACCCTCTGTTTTTGCTGCAACGGACAACGGACCACTGACAACGGACAAAACTCGGCAACTCACCGTTTCCCCGTCTCTCCGCGTCGTCCCGTTGTGCCTAGTGCTTAGCTTGCCTCGCCGAAGCATTAGCGAAGGCGGGTTCCTAGTTCCTGGTGTTCACCGCCTGCCGCCTCCCTGTCCCGCCTGTCCCGCGCGGAGTCGCGGGGAGCTTGTCGCGGGGCCTTCTGCTGCTAGCTAACACAGGCCCTGTGCCTTAAGCCTTGAGCCCTTCCCTTAATATGCCTCGAAAACGACATGAACACTCTCTTCGATGCTCATCTCGCCGACCTCTATGGGCGTTCGAACCGCCGCTGCCATAGCCTCCATTCTGTAGGGACGTACAGGTCCATGCGGGCTATAATTTAGTTTGATGATTTTCTTGATAGTAAGGCCGGCTGCTTTCGCCAAATCTTCGGCGATCTTCTTTGCTTGCTGTACAGCCTTTACCGCGGCTTCTTTTCTCAATTCCTCATCTCGGTCAGTGCTGAAGGTGAGACTCCCGATGCGACTCACGCCTACCCTCGAGGCTTCATCTATGAAAGCACCCACCTTGTCGATGCTTTTTGTTTCTAGGAGGACCGAATTTCTCGCCCGATATCCTTTCGGACGAAGCCTGCTGTCCTTATCATAAATAGGTGTAAGGTTAAAACCGGAGGTCTTTATTTTAACCTCTTTCGCCGCAATTTCTCTTAGCGCCTTCAGTAACTTATCTGTCTTTTCCGCGTTTTCACCTGCAGCCTGCTTAGCCGTTGTTGCACTGGTTTCCACTGCGAAGGAAACAGTGGCCACATTAGGCATGACCATGATCGTTGCCTTACCTGTGACCTCAATTGTTGATGGGGAAGGTTTTTCTTGAGCGTAGCTCAGGCAGGCAAAGCTAATGATAATCAGGGTACCAAAAAGGCAAATAACGAATCTTCTATACATGGGCAATCTCCATATCCATTAGTGACAGGATCACAACTTCACATTGCTATGAGTTGTTCCAAAGATGAGAGCGATCTATTTGGCATCGCAGGGCTGGACCGCTTGACTCGAAAATGCTAACAGCGAGCGCATTCCCCGTAGTCCGCCGGAGGCGGACGGGGTTAGCGAGCGAACTACAATAAAATGGCACCACTTCCTTACATTTCGAAGATTCCCTGTCCCGCTTTAGTCCCGCTAAAGCGGGACAGGGAGCTTCAATCTATCACAAGATGGCAGAATTGGTCAAAATTGATCTTGCTCTCCAGCAGTAGGGCAGATGATCAGGAGTTTCTTAGGTGTCAGGTGTCGGGTTTCAGGTGTCAGGAAAAAGAAACATAGAAGCTGAAACCTGTTGGAGCGAAGCGGCAGCGGGGGACACTGCTTGTCGCACCGACTTGTCGCGCCGAAATTTTAACGTAGGTGGGAGCCTGGGCGAAGGCGGGAACACTGAAACCCACAGTTTTGGTTCCGGCTGCGGCCGTGAGCTCGGCTGTACCTTGTGTTCAGTGCAGCATACCTGAGGAATGCCAAAACCTGGCTTCAGTATATGGAGGACTCGATTCAAGTTTGTGCTTGATGAACTCGTCGTGCTTACTCATGCCGTAAACATGTTCCTGACCACTGCGTCCCCGAAGTGAGACGAATCCCAAATCAGCCATCGGCAGGATGTCGCCAACAAGGCCAGCGGTTTCAGAACACATGACAATTTCACTAGGTAGATCCTTGTTGGCGATACCGGACAGACGGAATGCTGCATTCGTGCAATCACCCACCAAGGTCAGATCAGTGACCCTCCAACCATAGTGCGACATGGTAACTTTACCAGTGGTGATTCCCCATCCCAGCCGCAAACTTTTAGCTGCCTCATTTAAACCTGATAGTTTTGTACGGATCTGATCTACAGCCTGAGCCTGTTTCAGGGCAGTCCGGCAAGCCGCCAAAGCCTGCTCTTTGCAGAACTCTGAACCATGTTCCCAGAAAGCGTACACTGCATCACCAGAGTAATCCTTAATGGTACCTTTGTGGTCGTGTACAATGGCGCAGAACGTCTGGATTATTTCTTTCATCACTTCATAGACTTGCTGAGATTCCTCCGTCTGCGACATGCTGCAGAAGCCCCTGACATCGGCAACCACATTAGTCACTATCATTTCTCTGGGTGTGACCAGAGTCTGCGTTGATTCCAATTTGTCATTTTTGTTGAAGGGTGGATGATCCGGGCACCCTACGTGAAAGAGGGTCTCGCCCAACTTTACTACATCGCCATCCGCAAGTTCCTTAGTGGAACCAGCTGCCAGACGCACATCGTTTACCCAGGTACCATTCTTGCTCATGTCTCTAATCTGTGGCCGAGGCCCGCTGATATTTATCTCAGCATGATCCCGTGAGACAGAGGGATGTTCTATGATGATCCTCCTGGTCTCATCAATTCCTCTGCAGATTCGTCCAATAAAAACCCTGTCAACAATTTCGAGGCGACGCATTTCCTGGTTTTCGTCGGTCCATTCTAGGTATGGATTCGGCATGGCTTTAATCCCCCCTCCCCCTTCGTTTCGCTGAAAAGCTTGATGAGAATTGTGCTGGCTTCTGGATTGTCTCTAGTGCAGCCTGCATGCCAAGTTAAGGATGGAAGGACAGAATTCTGCTTGGGTTGCTTAACTATATGATATAGCTGATTATCTTGGTGGTTGGGATGTTGGTGATGTTGTAACGAATTGTTTAAGATTCAGGGAAGGATCGTCAATTAAGTTGACAGTAGTTCAGTAAAACACATAATAATACGTTATTTCATATACTTATTCGGTGTCAACCTGGTTGACATCATAGTGTCAACTACGTTGTCGACAAAGAGGTGAGTCGAACCTTTCGTTTTTGCTTATCAGTTTTTCACCAACCGAGTGCGGATGAGCGGTATGGACTTGTGTCTCACTAGGCGGTTTAGAAAAATTATCATTCCCGAGACAACAATTATGCCGAGGTCTCTAAAGGCCCCAAAAAAAACTGATTGTATCACCTCTCTCCATCCACTGTATCCGGTGCTCAGATTTAACTCAAGAGGCCACCAGAACGAGACCGGTGAAGAAGTGAGTACAGCGTCAGCCACAACATGGGAAATAAGGAGCAGGAAGCAAAACAAAAAGTTTAACTTCGGAATTTTTGACCAGCATCTCCAAACATTGGACGCTAGTAGGGCTATCAACAGAGCAAACAGAAAACTATGAGTTGGACCCCGATGGAAGAAATTACCGTTACCGTGCAAGATAAGTCCAATCAAGACATCCATGTCCGGCAGATTGGTAAGCACAATGATAAAAGCGAAGGTCTTCCAGAGGCTAGCGGTGGAATTGCCCTTGGAATGGATGTCATGTATTGCCAGTCCAGCAGCTGTATGTCCCAGTGGCAATGGCATAAGTAATCATCCTAGCATTGCGGATTGCAGAATTCTTAATGAGTTCTTGTTTTGTATTCAACTATTTTCAATTCGAAATTGTCCTTCGGACTCCCACCCTTCGGGCGGGTTCCCAGTTTCGAAATTTGCTTTCTAGAACATCACCCCTTTAACAAGATCTATGCCATAGTAGACACGTTTGACGATTGTCTTTTTATCTTGGATAGATAGCAAATCCAATTCAGCGAAATACTCATTTATTCTGGAGCAATTGGAGTGGGGCGAGGGAAAAGAACTACTCATTGTGGATGGTTTTTTTCTCCTGCATAGGCATGACACATCTGAACCCTGTGATACACTTATAAACTATTTGACCATCGGAAATGAAAGAAATCATGAGATCTTTAAATCCGCAATCCTAAACCGGAGGTTTGGAATGGCGACAATTAATCTTAGAAACGTGCCAGACGATCTACACCGCAAGGCAAAGGCGAGGGCGGCAATGGAAGGAGTATCATTGAAACAACTGATACTTAGACTACTAGAGGAATATTTAGAGGGAGTGTGTTAAAGGGCTCATTCGCCCAGCATTGCCTTCTTTAAACTCTTTTGGGCGGGCTTGTCGGAAAGGTATATGCCGAACAAAGCTTTCTTGAAAGCAAGACCTTCGGTAACGGAGGCGTATTCACCGTTTATGTAAACTTCGACGCCCTTTCCCGGCACATAAATCAGATCATAACTATCATCTTCCTTTATCTCTTTTTTGAACACCGAGCAAAATTCGTCTATCTGGACTTTGATGGGCTCAATATTACCGCCCGTCGCCTTCGCAAAACCTTCCCTAGTTGCTTTTTCCATTTTCTTGCTTGTTAGCATGGAGGAAACAATATGAAGCCTGATTGCCATCGGCTCATCTGCCTCTATTATCGCCTTGGAATCCTGACTCTTTTCTTTTAGATAGAGGCCACCTACATAGATATCAAAGAATAATTTCGTGCGGACCCCAGCACCATTTAGCATCAATGTAGTCTGTCCGGTCTTAAGGGATTCAGGCATGTTGATACCACCAATCTCCTCAGCGTTTCCCAGCGCGGCGATCATGAGTACGGCCAATATTATCGCGGTAAACTGTTTCTTAAACATTTTCCCTCCAGTTCGGTGGCATGGTAGCCATCGGTGTGGGTTTGCAGCGTTAGGGTTCGCCCTAATCTTGCAAACCTATTAGGGTTATCTCTCTCTTGCCAATTCCTTCTCTATTGCAGCCTGGAATCCTTCGAAGCTGCGGTTTTTCAACTGCCTTCCGTTGACAAAGATGGTGGGGATGCCGCGCACCCCGGCTCCGGCCCCTTCCTGAAAATCCCGCTCAACTAGTGCCTTTAGTTCTGGATCCTTCATGTCTTTGTCAAACTTCTCCATGTCCAAACCCACTTGCTGGGCGATTTCTCTAATCTTTTGGTCACTCAGTCGATTGTAATTTTCATAAAGCTGGTCGTGGAGTTCCCAGAATTTTCCCTGTTTGTTGGCAGCTAGCGCAGCGATAGCGGCCGGCCAGGCGAACTTGTGGTTTCTCAGCGGGAAGTTCTTGAAGACGAGTTTCATTTCCTTGGAATATCTCTCGAACACCTGCTCGAGCAGAGGCTGAAGCCTCGCACAGTATGGTCATTGAAAATCGCTGAAAACAGCTATTGTCACAGCCGCATCAGCTGGTCCCTTGAAAGGGGAATTTGAGACATCGATGTTCTGGATAAAATCAAGAACAAGTATTTCAACTGTCTTGTTCTTCCGGCTGGTAAGAAGAAGTATATCCTGCTCTGGTCCAACCTTAATGCCATCCACATGGTTGCCAACCGTGATCTCGTCCTCTAGCCTCCCATCTCCCGAGTAAATGAGGATACTTCCTTGGGCGGTAAGGACGAAAACATATCTGCCGTTGAGAGAAACTGCTACGTCAACAGGTGTCTTCTCAATCTTCAGGGTTTTCTTCACATCCCAGTCTACCAGGGCAAAGCTATGGGGGCAGAGGGTTAGAAGAATTACAGGTACTAACAAGAAAACAACAAGTCGAGTTTTCATTTGAAGTCCTCTCTGAGGTCCGTCTTAGGCGGATTGGGAAAATATCCGGGCTACCCATATACCATTAGAAGGAGTACTTAAACAAACTTAAAAACACACCTCCAGATGGTGTAGGTATATAGCCCATCTCCAATGAGGTGGTTTTATATCCGACGCCGATGGTTGGGAATACTCCAGGTGCTATTCCTTTTAGGTTTATATCCGCGTTGTTCCCATACCCGTAGAGAGCCCCAAGATACAAACTTCCCTGGAAAAAGAAATCGCGATTTCTGTAAACAGCATATTTATTGGTGCTGAATCTCTTTCCAGCAAAGTATGTCGTGTCGTCCCAGGTGTTAATATATCTAGATACAACATAATTGTCGTATGAAACGACGACCATTCTCAGATTCTCATTGGGGTCGTCCGATTGGTCAACGTGCTTCGCAAAGAAGCCTACCATGACTGACATCTCTTTCGGGGCTGACTCATCAGAAGAATCCTCTACTGCGTACTCATCAGAAGAATCCTCTACTGCGTACTCATCAGAAGAACGCACAGCTGCGTACTCATCAGAAGAATCCACAGCTATTGCTAGTGTTGGCAATAGGAG